>JAISUI010000088.1 GCA_031272155.1 Tannerella sp.
ATGGCAACCAGAATTATATTTTTAATAGTATGTCTTACGACATTAGCCTGCAAGAACGATAAACTTGTTACAGGCCAATATCCCGACCATCCGTTGTTTCATCTTAATTCGGATACTCAATGGACGTTAGTGAAGGAAATCCCGTTGCGTTTCAGGGCATGGCATACGCAGGGCATTGTAAAAATCGGGCCGTATTATTACGTTTCGACGGTAGAAGTAATCCGCCGCACGAAAAGATTGGAACAGCCCCAAGGAAAATTAGACCGTGACGCGGGCGAAGGACGCGGGCATATCATCAAGTTCGACGAGGAGGGAAATTTGCTCGCCGACCTGCTGGTAGGAGAAGGCAATGCCTATCATCCGGGGGGCATGGATTATGACGGAAAATACATCTGGGTGCCCGTAACCGAATACAGGCCATTCAGTTTTTCGGTGATCTACAGGGTGAATCCGGAAACCATGACGGCAGAAAAAGTGATGGAATATAACGAATCCATCGGCGCTATTGTGCACGACACGGAAAAAAGAATGTTGATCGGCGTCAACTGGGATGCCAGAATTTTCTATCCCTGGTTGATGGACAAGACCGGAAAAGTGACCAATGCCGACGTTGCTCCCGAAAAATTGGGCATCAGGCGGTGTTCGTTTTATGTCGCTTTTCAGGATGGCCAGTATCTGGGCGATCATTTGATGTTCTGGTCTGGATCCATGGGAGTGAGCAATGGCGAACAATCGCTCGCCGTAGGTGGCTGGGAAGTATTCGATACGAGGGATTTTAGACCTGTCTATCAATTGCCCGTCAAACTGTACACGCCGGAAGGAAGGGTTATGACCGGCAATCCCTGTGCGATAGAAACGACTGACAGCCAACATATTCGCGCATATTTTTTACCGCGAGATGTGCTGTATGTTTACGAAAGCCAATAATTTAATCATATAAAGATATGTATAACAGTATTTTATTTAAAAGAATCTTTATGCCGGTTGCAGCCGGCATCCTGTCTGTGGCAAGTCTGTTTGCACAGGAACAGATTCATATTCAGGCGCCTTACCGTCTAATTGCCCATCGGGGAGGCGTTGTTGAAGGGAAGAATATGGAAAACAGCATTGCGGCTCTTGACGAAGCCATTCGTCGGGGTTATTCAGGCGTAGAGATAGACGTGCGACAGAGTAAAGACGGTGTGCTCTACCTGTACCATAATCGCACATTTGCACGTGATTATGATTCCGATAAAAGCGGCTCGGAAATGAGTTGGGCTGAAATTTCAGCTCTCCGGCCGCTGAAAGACGGCGGCAAGCCTCCTGTCAGGTTGGAAGACTATTGCCGCTATGCACAGGGGAAAGTGAACGAACTGATGATAGACATCAAGGAACGACGGCCATCTCCCGATTTTTACCGGAAACTGGAAGACGTCCTGAAAGAAACCGGATTTATGGAAACTTCATGGTTTTTCGGGCATGGCGACTATTTCAGGGGCAAAGGGAAAATTTCCATGTTTCTCAGTGAAAAAGACAGCGTCTTTGCAACATACGGCGATAAGACTAAGGATTATTATTTCCTGTTTGCATGGACGGAACATCTTACTGGCCAGACTCTCAAATGGTGTAAAGACAACGGTATTGAGATTATGGCATGTGCCAATCTGCCTTTCGCCGGAAAACCCGAAGCAGACAATATCCCCAATGCAGGACGGAATATACGATGGCTGAAAGACTGGGGTATTACTGTCTTTCAAATTGATTCGGAATATGATATTTTCTTCAGGGAAAAATAAGGTTTTGAATAGTATGTAATGACCAGAATTATATTTATTACACTGTGTTTCACGCTGTCGCTCTCGCCTCTGCACGCTCAAATCGCAGACACGGCGACCTATTTAGACTCCGTCAAGCACGAATTGACGATAAAATGGCCTGCAAACCGACTCATCAACGTAGTGTTTCACGGTCACAGCGTACCGGCCGGTTTTTTTCGTACGCCTGATGTGCACACTTTGCAGGCGTATCCGCATCTCACGCTCGTTGCGCTAAAGGAAAAGTACCCGTTTGCGGTGGTCAATACCATCGTTACGGCAATAGGCGGCGAGCAGTCAGAGAAAGGCGCTTCACGTTTTGAGAAAGAGGTGATGACGCATCAACCCGACGTGCTTTTTATTGATTATGCGCTGAACGACGGGGGCTTAGGTCTTGAACGTGCGAAGAAGGCTTGGGAGGCGATGATTGAACAGGCTCTTGCGCGGAACATCAAGGTCATACTGCTGACCCCGACGCCCAACCAGAGCGTTGACATCCTCGACGACACTACGCCGCTCGCGCAACACGCCGACCAAATCCGCAAGCTTGCCGCAAAATATCACATCGGTCTGGTTGACAGTTACTTCGCTTTTCAAGCCCTTGCAAAGAATGGCGCCGCCATAGCCGACTTCATGAGCCAGGTCAACCATCCTAACGAGAAAGGTCATCAAGTCGTCACCAACCTGATAATGAAATGGTTTTGATGTTACACTTATCAGCGCATTTGAAAAATTCATTTTTTCATGTATCTTTGTAGCGACGAAAACAATTTTAGATTTCAAATTTTAATATTATGGATAAAAAAAACGTATTGTTGATAGCATGCGCATTTGGGCTGCTGATGCCGGCAGTCTCGGTGGAGGCGCAAATCAAACTTGCCGTCGATGCCAAATCCCCGCAAGAAATCATCTCGCCGTTGCTCTTCGGGCATAACATCGAACACACGCGAAGCGCGGTCTATTATGGCTTGAGCGCCCAAGTTCTGCGCAACCGAAAGTTTGCAGGAAAACCTACCGGCTACTTCGGCGGACCGGTTGAGTGGAAACGTTACGGCTCGCTGCACACGTTCATCAACCTTGTGCCGCCGCTCGCCTACACAAAGCACAACTGCAAGACGCGCGGCAATCGCGGCGCCGAAATCAATGCCATCTCGCTGCAAAACCCCGTCGAGGGCGTTGCAGGCGGCATTCAGCAATACGACCTGCCGCTCAA
>JAISUI010000090.1 GCA_031272155.1 Tannerella sp.
AGAGCTGAGCCATCTGCGCCAAGTCGTTAAGCCGTCGAGCGAGCGCGATGCCTTGCTCCGCATACTCCTGAGTGCGCACCATATCTGTCTGCCTGAAAGCCTGCGCGGTAGAATCGCTATAGGCTTTCAGCGCATCGGCGTCAGACTTCAAATCGCCCTCATTAAAAGAGTCATGTATCTCTATCCCCTCGCTAATACTCTGATTATCAGTGGGGGGGGCGACGCAACTGCAACTCTGCACAAGCAGAATGCAAAACACACAACAAATGCTGAAAAGTTTATTTTCCATAAATGCATAGTTTTCAATGATTCTTAAAAATTTAACGCTTTGATTACAATCTCGACTGCAAAGATAATCTATTTTGATTTATTTATAGTATTTCAATGACATTTATTTTTTTCCTGAATAATTTGTATCTTTGTCCCTTGTTAGAAACAAACAGTGGAAATAAAAAGATATACAAATGAATTATAAGCTATTAGTACTTGACGTGGATGGAACGTTACTCAACCGAAGGGGAAACATTACATCCCGAACGAAAACGACATTGCTGAAAGTGCAGCAATTGGGTGTACGGATTGTGCTGGCTTCCGGGCGTCCTGCTTACGGATTACTTCCTTTGGCGAAAGAACTTGAACTTGAAAAAAACAACGGTTACATCCTCTCCTACAACGGAGGACAGATCATTTCCGTAAGCACACGGGAATTGCTGTTTGAAAAATGTATTCAGCCGGATATGTTTCCTTATTTGGAAAAAAAAGCCCGTAAAAAAGGATTTGCCCTGTTTACGTATCGCGACGATACGATCATCACGAATATGCCTGCCAATAAATGGATTCGCAAGGAAGCCGAACTGAACGGGATGCAGATAGAAGGCGTAGAATCGGTGGCGGAAGCAGTCACATTTTCACCATGCAAATGCATGATAGTTAGCGATAATGAAGAAGAATTAGTAGCCTTGGAGAACCATTGGAAAAAACATCTTGCCGGAACACTCGACGTGTTTCGTTCGGAGGATTATTTTCTGGAGATTGTTCCGCAGCATATAGACAAAGCAAATACCCTCAGCATATTGATTGAACATCTGAAGTTGAATGTAGAAGACGTCATAGCTATTGGCGACGGCGTTTGCGACGTAACGATGATCCAGTTGGCCGGTTTTGGCGTAGCCATGGGCAATGCACAGGATTCCGTCAAGGCATGCGCCGATTTTGTGACGGAAAGCAATGAGCACGATGGCGTAGCGCTGGTAGTTGAAAATCATATTCTTTCGGCCATTCGCCCGGCTGAAGTGCCGTTGGATCAACTGAATGAACGGGCGCGTCATGCCCTGATGGGCACTTTGGGCATCCAGTACACGTATGCTTCGGAAAAACGAGTCGAAGCGACCATGCCTGTAGATGAGCGCACCCGTCAGCCGTTCGGCGTCCTGCACGGCGGCGCTACGCTGGCGCTGGCGGAAACAGTAGCCGGATTGGGGTCGCTGATTCTTTGTAAGCCGGACGAAATTGCCGTAGGTATGCAGATAAGTGGCAATCATTTATCGTCGGCGCACGAAGGAGATACCGTTCGCGCCGTTGCAACGATCATCCATAAAGGCCGCTCTTCCCACGTATGGAATGTAGAAATCTACACTTCGACGGACAAGTTGATTTCATCGGTGCGGGTACTGAACAGCGTCCTGAAAAAATGGTAACCGATTCTTACACGAACTATTATCCCTCGTCGCGTCTTTTCCATGCTTCCGTTCCGCATATTATGGGAACGCGCATAGACGTCCTGTTATTCGGGGACGACCCGTCGAAATTGAAACTGATCTGGGACGAAATTCTAACCGAAACACGACGGCTGGAACGGATGTTAAACCGTTTTGATACGGACAGTGCTATCTATGGCGTCAATCGGGACGGCGTGCTTTATCCGGTCGGGATGGAGGAGGAATTGTGGCATATTTTGCGGGATTGCAAGCGGTATTATAAATTGACGGACTGCTATTTTGATGTCACTTTGGGTCATTTCGACGAGGTGGTATTCGATGATCGCAACCGGACGGTTTTTCTCGCAAACAATGCGGATTTTGATCTGGGTGGTTACGCGAAAGGCTACGCTTTGCGCCGTATCCGGCAGATATTAGAAATAAACGCCATTTCAAGGGCTTTGGTTAATTTTGGCGATAGCGCTGCGCTGGGCATCGGCGCTCATCCGCATGGCAATTCCTGGCCTTTAAGCGTGGATAATCCCTATAACGGCGCGCCATTAGGCATTTTCCGGTTATACAACAGCGCCCTGTCCGTATCGGGCAATATGCCTTCGCATCCGGAACACATTATTTCGCCGATAACCGGCGCTTACGTGACGGAACGAAAAATTACCGTCGTCGTAGCAGATGATCCGGTGGATGCGGAAGTATTGACAACCGCCTTTATGGCCACCGACGAAGAGACAGCGAAAAAAATAGCCGAACGGTTCAGTATCAAAGACTTTCAACTGTACCACTGTGAATAAGGAATGTGGCATCATTCACTCGAAGAAATCCGAGCAGGCTTCGTTTTCCTGAAAGAATTTCAATGGCGTTTGCCCACATATCGACTTGAAATCGGCAATAAAATGCGCCTGATCGTAATAACCGCAATCAATGGCTAATGCAAACATTGTCAGGTCGTTGTTATGCTGTTTCTCGTAGAGTGCGCGCTGAAAACG
>JAISUI010000111.1 GCA_031272155.1 Tannerella sp.
ATTCCCAGATAAAGGATCTGAATGATGATGTACAATCTCCACGAAATTGCAAGCACTATCAACGAAAGAATCCATACTGCTAACCACAAGATAAACAGGATAATTCCCTGATTAGTGTGAAATTTAGCAAACGGCGAATTTTTCGCTGCCAGCAACGGCACTAAAAATAAAGGGCCGAAATATGCGAGTATCGCATAAATTTTGTTGTCCTGAACGTCTTTTTCTTCTGCCATAATTTAAAAATTTATTAGTTAATGAATTGGTAATAAAAAATCTCAATATTTCAACCTGTTTTGTTTCCTCCGAAAAACGGCGTAAATATAATACTTAATTTTTAATATCCAAAATAAAAGGAAGAATAAAATAAATTTTTTTTGAAAAAAAAATTGCCGTCATGTCTTTTGGCCTAAAATTCAGGCTAAAAGACAATTGTTATTCGCCAAAAAATTTTTACCTTTGGCGGCTGAAATTCAAAAAAAAGAGACGAAACATGAATGATTTTGTTATGCCGTCCGACCTGCTTCAGCGTCAGGCGCGGTTGCAGTCCGCTATCCGGCAGGCGGGTGCGGACGGGTGTTTGCTGAGCGCCGATGTCAATCTTTATTACATGACCGGACGAGTGTTCAATGGCTATTATTATTTGCCGTCGGAAGGCAGCCCATGCTGTTTTGTGCGGCGTCCGAAAGAGAAACCGATTGAAAATACGATATTTATCCGCAAGCCGGAAGAAATAGCTGATTCTTTTGCAGACGCGGGGCGGGCGTTTCCGGAAAAGATGCTGCTGGAAACCGACGAACTTTCCTACAACGAGTGTATGCGCCTTCTGAGCGTGTTTCGCCATCCCGAGGCGGGCAATGCGACGGCGTTGTTGCGTCGGTTGCGCGAGATCAAAACGCCGTGGGAGATAGAGCGTTTGCGCATTTCCGCCCGCCAACATGCGGTGACCTACGCGGAGATCGCCTCCTGCTTCCGTCCGGGGATGACCGACTTGCAGTTTCAGGCGGAGATTGAGCGGCGGATGCGGCTGAATGGCTCGGTCGGCGTGTTCAGTGTGTTTGGCTCCAACATGAACATCTTTATGGGCAGCGTATTGACGGGTTCAAATGCCGAGGCTGCGTCGCCCTTTGATTTTGCGCTTGGCGGCGGTGGCCAGACGCCCCTCTGTCCCATTGGAGCCAACGGCACGCCGATCAGGGAAGGCATGGCCGTGATGGTGGATATGGCCGGCAACTACACGGAATACCTTACGGATATGACGCGTGTGTTTGCGGTTGGGCGGTTGCCGGAATTGGCTTGCCGTGCGCATCAGCTGTCTATTGATATTCAGGATGATATGATGCAAAATGCACGTCCGGGTACGGCCTGTGCAGACATTTACAACCGTGCGCTGGCAATGGTGAAGGCGGCCGGACTGGAGGCTTATTTTATGGGCACAAAGCAACAGGCCAAGTTTGTAGGCCATGGCATCGGCCTGCAAATCAACGAGCCGCCGGTGTTTACACCCCGTTCGGACGAAGTATTGCTGCCGGGGATGACCTTTGCGCTGGAGCCGAAATTCGTTATTCCGAACGTGGGCGCCGTCGGGATTGAGAACAGCTTCCTTGTGACGGAAACAGGCGTGGAGAAACTGACTCTGTTTGAAGAAAAAATAATCACTATGTAGAAAAAATCCCATCCGTAATGCAACGTTTTTGAGTGATATTCCGTCTATCTTGTGAAAAAATAAGCGGAACGCGACGTATCTTGGTTAAGTGACATGAACGAGAAACAACTAATAACGGACTGTTTAAATGGTAATAGGAAAGCCCAAAAAGAATTATATGATACGTATTCCCCAAAGATGATGGGGGTCTGTCTTCGCTACGTGAGAGACAGAGAAACCGCCCGCGACTTGCTGCAAGAAGGTTTTATCAGGGTATTTACCTCGCTGAAATCCTATTCGGGGTCGGGCGCTTTTGAGGGCTGGATACGGACGATATTTGTAAATATTGCGCTGGAGCATCTTCGGAGAACGGATGTTTTGCGTAATTCGGTGGATTTGGATCAACTGTATGATACGGCGCAAGCGGACGAGACGGTACTGTCGCGCATCACTGCCATGGAATTAGTTGCGCTGATACGCAAGTTGCCGTCGGGCTTCAGGACGGTGTTTAATATGTATGCGGTAGAGGGCTATTCTCACAAGGAAATTGCCGAGAAACTGCATATTGCGGAGAGCACTTCGCGTTCGCAGTACCAGCGGGCGCGGAGGTGGCTTCAGGTACAAATCAAGCGATGGGATGAACAATATAATTCATAATATAGTAATGTAGAGAAAAAAACTGACAAGATGGAAACAGAGTTGGGTAAACGGGATAAGTGGGACGATGCCGTACGGTCGAAACTGCATGACTTAGAGGCAGATGTCACTCCTGACGACTGGACGGCGATAGCTGTACGGTTGCCGGGTGGGAAGGCTATTTCCATGCCGTTCCTGCGGAGGTGTTTAGCCGCCGCGATTGCGTTTCTGTTGATTCTGTCAGGCGGATATCTTTATTTTAATCGCACCGGAGCGACCATCGAAACGCAGGCGGACGCACCTGTCGCAGAGCCGCCTGCGTCCGCTGTTGCTGCGGACATGTTCCTGTCGTCCTCAGGCAATGACCGTCCGGTGGGGCAGGCTACGCCGGTAGCGCTGTCCGCGCCGCCCTCTTCGGCGAAGCGTGATGAAGTTGCCGTACAGCCACAAGCGACGTCTTCTGCGCCCGTTTCGCCGGCTCAACCTGTGGAGCAGACGCCTGGGAGGCTTGTGGAACAGCCTCAACTGCCCCGTATAAAAAAGGACGTCGCTTCGCCGTTGCTCGCTGCTGCCGCACCGCCCACCCGTCCGTTCAGGCGCCGCTGGCGGTTTGGGATAGTCGGGGGTAGCTATTCCGCCGGTTCAAATAGCAGCGCCCCCTTGTTTGATCCCGTTCGTTACACCGGCGACAAGGCGGGAAATTCTGTCGTCAGACCGGCTATCCAGCCAAATGCGTTTGCCGGCTGTACACCCTTAGTTGCCAAGTCGGAAATTGTTCACAAACGACCGCTGTCGTTCGGCTTGGGCGTGGGTTATGCGCTTAGCGACCGCTGGTCGTTGCAGAGCGGCCTGACATATTCCTACCTTCGCTCGGACCGGACAACGATCGGGAAATACACAGGCCGTTCAGGGCAGCATCTTCATTTTATCGGCGTTCCGCTGGGTGCGAATTACCGTATTGCCGAATGGAAGCGGCTCAACTTCTACGCATCGGGCAGGATGACAGGCGAATGGAACGCAGCCGGACATGTCCGCACCCGCTATTATGATAGTAATGGGGCGAAAGTGCATACGGAAAAGGAGTCCCTCCGGATGAAACCATTGCAATGGTCGGCACATTCGGGTACGGGCGTCAGTTATCCGCTGTTTCGTTTTATCCATGCCTATGCCGAAGGAGGTGTTAATTATTATTTCAATAACGGAAGTAATATCGAAACTTTTCGGTCGGATAAACCTTTTTATGTATCTTTACAGGCCGGTTTCCGGCTTGGTTTTTGAAAGAAAATAATATATTCAATTGATTATAAAATGATTAATAAAATGAAAGGAAGAAAAAAAATCTATTTTGGAGGCATTGTACTCCTTATGGCAGTAGCCTTTATGATGTTTACCTCCTGTTTGGAAGGGGGAACGAATACGCGCACGGGCACCGTAACCGGCGTCATGAGGTTAGACCTTGCAACGGGGAAAACAGTATTGGATGTGCCGGATTATTACGCCGGCTATGTGGCTTTCTATTCTCCACAGTTTCAGAACATCAACCCCGGCGCCTGTTGCATCGTGAATTATGAATTAGACTTTGAATTACCGGAAAACAGTTCGGAAATTCTGGCTATTAATAATTATTATACGGTGACTGTCAGCGAAATACAGGAATTGGATGTTTTTAATGTGAAGACTGTACAAACCGATACGGCCGCGATGTTGCCCGACGAGGTGCCCGTATTGGATCCGGCATACAGCATTGAAGGGTATGTGCAGAATCACATGTTTGTTGTTCAATTGATTAACCAGCCATCGGATCAAAAAACGAATTGGGACATGTCGTGCAATATCATGCAAGATCCGATAGAAGAGAGCGGACAGCGTATCTATGACCTGTTTGTACGCGCTTCGGTCGGTACGGCAGGCAGCAAGTCGTCGGTGGACATGTCGTTAATTAATGCCTATAACGTCGGGTATTTACTGACGAGCATAGCGCAAAAAGAGAAAAATCTGGGTAATTCAGAGGTTTATCTCCGCTTCAACTATGTTTCGTCCATCAAGGACGGCGAACTTGTATGGGGGAAGACGCAGCCGACGTATTTTCTTGTCCAGCAGATTATTCCTGACGGATATTGAGAACAGAAAAGCCCCATTCATTGAGAACGGGGCTTTTTCTTTTATTCCTGAAACGCATACACGGCCGTAATATTCTTGATCGCGGGATTGGCAGGCAGTCGCCAGACAACGTGATTGTCGGCGTCAATTTCGATCAGTCGCGATTGCGAAGGCGGCGTTTCGTCGTCGCTCTTCAGTTCGGCGTTGGTGATGAGCGTATGGCCATTTTTGAAACGGATGACCTCGGCTATGTAGCCCAGAACGCCCCAGTTGAGGCTGGTTGTGGTGATGGTGTTTACTATTTTACGCGCATCCGGGTCTATTTCGACCAGCGCACGTGCGGAGCCGCACGACACTAACCAATGACCGTTGTCCAGCAACTTCACCGAGTTGGGCGTACCGGCGCAAAGGACGCTACGGCGCACTTTTCCTGTTTCCGTTATTTCGGTTATTTTCCCCTTGCTCATGAAGGGCAGGAGGTAGGTGTTTTGAGGCGTTTTCAGAATTTGCCTGAACTGGTGATGCACATCGGGCGAGACGGAATTGAATTTCAACTCTCCGACGGGTGCGCCGTTTTTGTCGAGTTCGACAATCTGCGTAGGCATTCCATTGACACACAGCATGTAATTGCCTGAAGGCAGGCGGGTGGCCGTGTGGATTTCTTCCTTTTCGCCCGCATTGTATTCCCATACGATTCGATGGTCGCGCGTGATCAGTTTTGCGCCTTTTTGGCAGGCATAGAGTATTTGCCCTTGGGGCGTCATTTCAAGGTCGTTGCATTCTTCGCCGTCTTCCAGCGGATGCGACCATTCTATTGCTCCCGACTCCTTGTCGAGGATCGCAATTTCATTCCATCCCTCGCCGCCAACGAGCAGTTTGTCGTGTTTTGCACATGCACAAAAGGCATATAGTGCAGTTATACAGATAATTATATTTCTCATTGCAAAAGTTTTTTTGTGGTGCAAAGATAGTGTCTTTTTCGGTATGAAACAAATAATTTGTATCTTTGTCCTGAAATGGATCGTTAAATGAGCAGAAAGGCCAGAAGTTGGATAAAAGTAGCCGGGTGGAGTAGCCTGTGTGTGGTTGCCCTTGCAGCAGCGATGGTATCGCTTATGTACGTCCCTGCCGTGCAGCGTTATGCCGTGCGTCGATGTACGGCTGTCCTTGCCGCATCGTATGGTATCCGGCTGGAAATGGGATATTTCCGCCTGTCCTGGCCATTGCGCCTGAGGGCGGAAGATGTGTTGGCTACGGACGCAGAAGGGGATACATTGCTGGGTGTGAGTCGTTTTGCGGCAGATGTGCGTCCCCTGTCGCTGAAGCGCGGTGCATTTTTCGTGGAGGGCTTGGAAGTGGAAGACGTGCGCATCCGGACGAAGTCGCTGATTGACGGGATGGAGCTTGCCGGCGCAGTAGGTTTTTTTTACGCCGATTCTTTCCGGATTCGTCCGGCGCACGGGAGAGTGCGCCTGAATCGTGTGGAGTGCATGGATGCCGACGTGATGCTGCGGATAGATTCGCTGGCGGCCGGCGATACGGCGCAGTCGTCGAGCGCATGGTCTATCGTCCTGAAAGAAGTGCAGTTGCAGCGCATTGCCTTTGAACTCCGGATTCCGTCCGATACGCTGCATTTACAGACCGCTTTTGAAAACCTGACGCTGACGGATGGGGCAGCCGATACGGGCGCAGGGCAATACCGTCTGACGGAATGTCTTCTGTCGGGTGGATTTTTGGCTTACGACGCCGGCAAGCGTTTGCCGAAAACAGGATTGGATCCTTCGCATATCTGCCTGTCGGAAGTGACGGTTGCGGCAGATTCCGTATTTTATCATGGGCGCGACATAAACGCTTTTGTGCGAACGTTTTCTGCACGGGAACAGTCGGGATTGGCCATCGTTTCGATGAATGGCCGAATCCGGAGCGATACGGCCGAACTGAACATTCCCCACTGGTCGCTGCGGACGCCGTATTCGGATATAGAACTGTCGGCTGCCATGCCGTGGGACTTGCGGGATAACCCTCAGAGCTTGTTCACGGTGCAGTTTCGCGCGTCCATAGGACGACAGGACGCCATCCTTCTTCCCGAAGGGGCGTGGACGGAAACGGTCAGGCAGGTTTGGCCGAAGGATTCGACGCTGCGCCTCTTGGCGCGGTTGGATGGCCATTCGGATGCGCTGACGCTCCATTCTCTTTCGGGCGGGCTGTCCGGCGTGTTCGGGATGGAAGCGCATGGTGTGGCCGGACATATCCAAAATCCGTCTTTGCGTACAGGGCATGCCGATATTTCACTTTGGACGGGCGATAAAGATATTTCTTTCACTCAGCGGTTTAACTTACCATGTCATACGAATCTGAAGATAGAGGCTTCGATAGAAAAAAGGGAATACAACTTGCTGGCCTTAATGGATGGAGCAGCCGGAAAAGCGTCGGTTACAGGAATTTATCATTCTCTGAAGGAGACCTATGACGTTGCATTAGAGGCGGATAGCCTTGAGACAGGCCGTTTCCTGCCGACCGATTCGGTGGGACGCCTGACGGCTTCGGTTCATGCGAGCGGCAGGGGGTTGGATTTGTTTTCCGATTCCACGCAGATGCAGTTTACCGGCGCACTGCAGGAGATGCGTTACAAACAGATTTCCCTGTACGGGATTTCCCTTGACGGATCGCTTGACCGTCATCACCTGTTGGCCTCGCTCAACAGTCTGCATCCTTCGCTGCAGGGACGGATGACTGTAGATGCAATGGCCGAACGGCACCGGTTGGCCGGAACGCTCAGGATGGATATGGATTCGCTTGATGTCTATGGACTTGGGATGACGAACAACCCGCTGGTACATTCGTTCCGGCTGGTTTCGGAGGTGGAAACAGACTGGCGGAAACAGCATCGTCTCGACATGACGCTGGATAATTGGGAGATGAAAATGTTGCATACGAGGGCTAAGCCTAAAACGCTGACACTCCATACGTTTGGGGATAAAGACACGACGTCGGTTGCATTTCGTGCGGGCGACTTTGAAATTGCAATCGCCGGCGACGCTTCGCCCGGCAGTCTTGCCAATCAACTGAAGAACGTATCGGATGAAGTGATGCAATCTCTTCGCGAGGATACAGTCCTTCCGCTTGCGAAAATCCGTTCCTTGCTGCCCTGCGTTCGTTTGCATGTCGGCGCGGCGCATGATAATCCGGTTTATGAATATTTGCAGGCGTATAACGTTTTTTTCGACCGGTTCACGTTAGACGCTTCCGCTTCGCCGGAAGAGGGCCTTCGCGCTTCCGGATTGTTGCTTTCGTTTATCAAGGATACGATGAAGGTTGATACCGTGCGGATGCAGTTGTGGCAAGATGCTGATGGATTGAATTATACGGCCGATGTCATCAAGGAGAAATTTCGTCGTCAGGAGCCATTCCGTGCCGGACTGAAAGGTGGTTTGCGTGACGACTGCGGGTCGGTGGAGATGTATTTTCTCAACAGTCGCGGCGAGGCGGGGCTGAACCTCGGCATGACCGCAACAAGACATTCGGACGGGTTGCATTTGCATTTTTTCCCTGCGCGTCCGGTCATCGCTTTCCTTCCCTTCAGGCTGAATGAAGATAACGATGTCCGAATCAAAGATGCCGGCAATATGTCGGCCAACCTGCAGTTTGATGGGGAGGCGTATGCCTCATTGCGGTTACATTCGTTGGAAAAGGACAGTGTGATGAAGGAATTGATGCTTGAAATCAGAGGCATTGACCTGCAGAAAGTGATGAACGGTTTTCCTAAACTGCCCCCCGTCGAAGGGCTGGCGAACGTATCGCTGCGTTATGTGCCCGACGGCAACAATTATATGCTGGTAGCCGACGCCGGCATTGACAGCTTGATGTATAACGGCGAGCCGGTTGGCGAACTGCTGCTGAATGCCGTTTATCTGCCATTGGATAAGAGCAAACACCAGGTGGACATGCACTTTTTCCATGACCGGAAGGAGGTTTCGACCCTTTCGGCGCTTTATCGTCCGGAGAAAGGCGGATTGCTTGACGGCGCCGTTGAAATCAACCGGTTGCCATTGGGTATGTTCAATCCGTTTATCGCAGGAACAGCGCGGTTGGGCGGTTTCCTGGAGGGAAATACGACTGTGGCAGGGACTGCGAAATCGCCTTTGCTCACCGGTTTGGTGCAATTGGATACGGCGACGGCCGACGTGATGGCCGCCGGCGCCCGGCTCCGGTTCGGCAATCAGCCTGTCCGTATTGAGGACAGCCGTCTTCATTTCGACGCCTGGCCGGTCTATTCAGCCGGAACGAATCCGTTTGTGGTCAACGGCTATGTGGACATGCATAACCTACGGCGAAGCATGGCGGAACTGCAATTGACAGCCGACAATATGCTGCTTTTCGATTCAAAAAAGAACAGCGAAAGCGTGGTTTACGGAAAAATGGCGATCAACCTCCGTGCTACGGTGAAAGGCCCTGTGAACGCATTGGTAATGCGGGGAAAGATACATCTATCGGGCAATACGAACATGTCTTATGTACTGAGGGATTCGCCCCTTGCGTCGCAGGATCGCATGGCCGACTTAGTGACGTTTTCCTATTTTCAGGATACGCTTCCACGCAATACGCAGCAGATGAACAGGATGCGCCGTTCGCGCGAATATGCGTCGGTGGGCGGCATGGATATGTTGCTTGAGGTAGGCGTTGATCCGAATGTGAAATTGAAGATAGACTTGGACGAAACCGGTTCCGACAGGATTGAACTGACGGGTGGCGGCGATTTGAACTTCCGCTATACGCCTCAGGGCGACATCTCGCTTACGGGACGTTATACGCTTACGGACGGGACGGTCAGGTATAACATGCCTGTTATTGCCAATAAAAAATTGACTGTAAAGGAAAACAGTTTTATTGAGTGGAGTGGCGACCCGATGAATCCATACCTTGACCTGAAAGCTACCGAACGTGTCCGCACAACCGTCAGTACGGACGGGCAGACTGCCCATAGCGTGAACTTTGACGCGGGTATTGCATTGAAAAACACGCTCGAAAATATGGAATTGCAGTTTACGCTTGATGCACTTGACGACCTTTCTGTGCAGGATCAGTTGGCAGCCATGAGTGCGGATGAGCGCAATAAGCAGGCTATAAGCATGTTGCTAACGGGGATGTATTTAGCCGGCGATCCATCGGGAATGGTGAAAGTGGACATGGGGACGGCGCTGAATCATTTTCTCCAGAGCGAGATCAACCATATCACCGGCTCGCTGCTGAAAGATGTGGATATTGACTTTGGCGTGGACAGTTACGACGGACAGAATAGCGGACAGCGGACGGACTATTCGTTCCGTTTCTCCAAACGGTTTTATGACGACCGGCTCAACGTTGTGCTGGGCGGACTTGTTTCGACCGGCGACATTCCAGACCAGCAACGCACGTTTATTAACGATGCTTCGCTTGAATACCGGTTGGATGCGGGCGGTAGCCGCTATGCGAAACTGTTCTACAACAGACAGTATGAGAGCCTGTTGGAAGGGGAAATTACGAAATACGGCGCAGGCGTCGTGTTCCGCAAGAAAATGAGACAACTGAAAGATTTGTTTATTTTCCAGCGAAGAAAAAGAACGGTAAACAAAAATTCAACGGACGAGCGATGAAAACGAAAGACAGGTATTTATTTCTTATGGTGTTAGCAGTCGGGATTTGCGTTTCGTGCTCGACGACGCGCAACTTGCCGTCCGGTGAACAACTCTATACCGGTATTCGCGCCATCGAAGTGACTGACGAAGACAGTTCCGAAGAGGGCGACGAGGCGATGGGCGAAGTGGAAGCCGCCTTGGCCTGTTCGCCGAACAACGCCCTGCCGGGCAGTTCGACCGTGCGCATCCCCTTTCCGCTCGGTCTGTGGACGTACAATGCGTTTGTGAACAAAGAAGGAAAACTGAACCAGTGGATATTCCGGAAGTTTGCCGCTAAACCGGTGCTTATTTCATCGGTCAATCCCGACATGCGGGCGAAGATTGCACAAAACCTGCTGCGTGAACACGGTTATTTCGACGCTACCGTCACCAGCCGGGTGATTCCCCATGCGCATGATTCCCTGAAAGCCAAAGTGCACTATCAATTGACGATGAATCAGCCTTCCACTTATGATTCAATCGTTTATCGCCGGATTCGTCATCGCGCCGATACCTTGCTTGATCTGTCGGTCAAAGACCGATTGCTGCACCCCGGCGATCAGTTTTGCGTTATTCATCTGGAAGAGGAACGGCAACGAATCGCTTCCCTCATGCGCGATCATGGCTATTATTATTTTCGTCCGGAATATATTACCTACGAGGCTGACAGTACACTTTCGCCTCATAAAATCAGCCTCCGGGTACGGCTGAAACAAGGTTTGCCTCCGTCCGTCCTGCGCCCCTGGAAAATAGGAAACATCACGGTAAATCTCTATGGCGACGCCAACGAGCCGCCGACCAACTCCCTGCAATATAAAGATATGACTATCCGTTACGAAAAAACGTTGCGTGTGAAACCGGAAGAATTGTACCGCCGATTTCGTTTCCGGACGGGCGATGCATATTCGCAGGCAAAACAGACCAAAACGCAGTCGGAACTGAACCGGCTGGGCGTTTTCCGTTACACGGAAACAGAATATGCGCCGCAAGACTCTTCTTTCCGCTGCGATACATTAAATGTCCGGGTCAATGCCATTTACGATCTTCCTCTCAACGGTGAGACCGAGGTCAATTTTACGGCCAACAGTAACAAACGCATCGGCCCCGGCGCCGTGTTTTCGCTGACGAAAAATAATCCTTTCAAGCGAGGCGGATCATTGAGCCTCAGCCTGAAAGGGTCGTATGAGTGGTTGGTTGGAGGCGAACGTAATCGGGCGGTATCCACCATAGACAATTACGAATACGGCGTGACGGGGACGCTGACCCTTCCGCGGGTGGTATTGCCCGATTTTTTCAGGCGGGAATACGATTTTCCGGCATCCACGACGTTTCGGCTCTATGCCGACCGCCTGAACAGGGCGGAATTTTTCCGTCTCGTCTCATTTGGCGGAAGCGCAACGTATGATTTCCTGCCCAATCCTATCCGGCATCATGCGCTCACTCCCCTCCGGCTGACATTCAACCGGCTGGAACGCCGCACGGCGCTTTTCGACAGCATAGCCGGCGACAACCGCGCCCTTTCCCAGAGCCTGAAAGACCAACTTATCCCTGCCGTCAGCTACACCTATACATTAGATAATGCTTCCGTGCGCGAAGGACGCCACACGACGTGGTGGCAACTATCTGTGACAGAGGCGGGCAACCTTATTTCGGCAGCATATACCCTTGCTGGGGAAAGTTTTAACGAACCGAAGAAAATACTCGGCAATCCGTTTGCTCAGTTCCTGAAACTGACGAGCGAACTTCGATACAACCATGTGCTGGACCGTAACCATCGCTTAGTCGGGCGGATTGGCGGCGGCGTCATTTACAGTTACGGCAATACGACGATTGCTCCCTACAGTGAGCAGTTTTACGTAGGTGGCGCCAATAGCGTCCGCGCATTCACCATCCGCAATATCGGTCCGGGGCGTTATCGCCCGGAAACGGGAAGCCGCTATAACTATCTTGATCATACGGGCGATCTAAAATTGGAGGGCAATGCAGAATACCGTTTCAACATGGTCGGTAATCTGGAAGGCGCACTGTTTCTCGACGCCGGCAACGTGTGGATGCTACGGGATGACGAGGACGGCAACCGTGGCGGTGGACGGTTGGAATGGCGTCATTTCCTGAATGACATTGCCGTAGGCACGGGCGCCGGTATCCGTTATAATTTGGATGTATTGGTGCTTCGGCTGGATATCGGCATCGCCCTGCATGTCCCTTATGATACAGGGAAAAAAGGATATTTCAACAAGACGCGCGAAAACGGGCTGGGTTTTCACCTGGCGGTGGGATATCCGTTTTAGAGGGGGGCGATTTTTTTTAAAAAGATGTTCGCTTCAGGAAAAAAGTTCATACCTGTTTGTGGAATTTTTGGTTGTTTGTGTGCAACTATGAATTATTTCACGTAACTTTGCATCCATTTATTTCATAAAAACAAGAGAATAAAAAACGAGTATAAAATGAAATTTGACAAACGTTGTCCTATTTTGGTAAAGGCAGAAAATAAGCCTGTTTATCAGCGATTTACCGCCAAAGAAGCCGGATGGGAGTATTTGAATTTTTTGGCCCGCAAAATGAAAAGGGGTGAAACCTGGTCGGAAAATACCGGCGGGTATGAGTATTGTATAGTCCTGATGGGCGGGAATTTTTCCGTAAAATCCAATCGTGGCGAGTGGGAAACAGTCAATGGCCGCAAGGATGTGTTCAGCGGCTTGCCCCATGCGCTCTATCTGCCTGCCGATACGCAATTTACATTGACAGCCGACAGCGATACGCTCGACATTGCCGTGAGTTGGGTTAAAACCGACCGTTCGTACGAGCCGATTTTCGTTACGCCGCAAATCTCTCAGGATTTGGGCATCGAACTGCGCGGAGGTGACAATGCGAGCCGCCAGATTAACCGGATGTTGCCGCCGGGTTCGGCCTGCCACCGGTTGGTGTGTGTAGAGGTTTATACCCCTGCCGGCAACTGGAGTTCGTTCCCTGCCCACAAACATGATGAGCGTAAGGTGGATGCCGACGGCAAACTGAAAGAAGCCTGTCTTGAAGAGATTTATTTTTATAAGATAGACAAGCCGCAAGGATTTGCTTTTCAACATGTTTATACGGAAGACCGGCAATTGGATGAGATAGCCGAGGCGCATGACGGCGATGTGGTGCTTGTCCCGCGAGGGCATCATCCTGTAGTGGCCGGTCCGGGCTACAATGTCTATTACCTCAATTTCCTTGCCGGAAGCGACCAAAGTCTTGCCGCCAGCGATGATCCCGACCATCAATGGCTGTATGGACAATGGAAAACGATGGATTCGCGCCTGCCGCTCGTGACACTTGAAATGAATAAAATTACTAATTAATATATAAATTATGTACGACGTTATTACTTATGGTCGCTCATCTATAGACCTTTATTCCAATAACATAGGATCGCCGTTTACTGAAATCAAAGAGTTTGGCGCTTTTGTGGGCGGTTCGCCGCTCAACATTGCCGTAGGCGCTCGCCGGCTGGGATTGAAACCCGCGCTGCTGACCGCC
Source organism: Tannerella sp. (assembly GCA_031272155.1). GTDB lineage: Bacteria > Bacteroidota > Bacteroidia > Bacteroidales > Tannerellaceae > Tannerella. The sequence continues at coordinate 13,552 of JAISUI010000111.1, forward strand.
GTTGGCGAAGATCAGGTAGGAGAGTTCTTGCTGGCGTTTCTGCGCAAGGAAGGCGTGGAAACGAAATTCATTCCGAAAAAACGGGGTTCACGAACGAGCGCTGTTGTGCTTGGCATTGAGCCTCCTGATAATTTTCCATTAGTATATTATCGCGACAACTGCGCGGATTCAAAAGTGGATATTGATGATGTAATTGCCGCTGATATAGGCAATTGTCGCCTGTTTGAGATTTCTGTGACGGCTCTGAACATTGAGCCGACGCGCTCAGCCGCATTTTATGCCGCCGAAGAAGCCAATCGGCACGGCGTTCCAATCTTGGCCGACTTGGATTTTCGAGCGGATCAATGGCACGACCCCCGCGCTTTTGGCGTAACTACCCGTACCTTCCTGCGCAACTGCAAAATAGCGCTTGGAACGGAAGAAGAAATCCTGGCTACCATGCTCAAGGATCCGGCACAGATCAAAATCCGTAACCAGCAGATTTCGGCTCCCGAAATACGTGGCGATGTGGATGCCGCTATCCGCGACATCATGGCTCTCGGATTGGAAACGTTGATCGTAAAACGCGGCTCGAAAGGGTCGTCGGTATTTTTGAAATCGGGCGAAGTGATTGATGTGCCGGGTTTTCCGGTAGAGGTGGTGAATGTGCTCGGCGCAGGTGATGCATTTGCAGCCGGTTTCATTTATGGCTATCTTAACGGGTGGGACTGGTATCGTTCCTGCCGCATGGGTAACGCCTGTGGGGCGATTCTGGTAACAAAACACGGTTGCGCTAACTTCAACCCTACTTATCAGGAAGTGATGGATTTTGTAGAAAAGAAAGGAGGATTTTGATATGACACGCAGACTCACCGCAGGACAGGCTGTCCTCGAATTTCTCAATAACCAGTACGTCGAGCGCGACGGAGTGGAACACAAATTTTTTGCCGGTGCGCTTGGGATTTTCGGGCACGGCATTGTGGCCGGTTTCGGCCAGGGGCTGATGCAACGCCCCGATTTCAGGTATATCGTAACGCGCAATGAGCAAGGTTCGGTGCATATTGCAGCCGCCTACGCCAAGGTAAAAAACCGACTTGGCGCCTTCGCCTGTATTTCGTCCATCGGTCCGGGAGCTACCAATATGGTTACCGGCGCAGCGGCTGCAACCATCAACCGGCTGCCGGTGTTGCTGCTGTCGGGCGATATCTTTGCCCGCCGAAACGTGGCGCCCGTGTTGCAACAACTTGAATCCGACCGTTCGCAGGATGTTTCGGTCAATGACTGTTTTAAACCCGTGACCCGTTATTGGGATCGCATCAACCGTTGCGAACAGTTGATCACCTCCCTGCCAGAGGTGATGCGGGTGCTGACTTCGCCTGTCAATACAGGCGCCGTCATGCTTGCCCTGCCCCAGGATGTGCAGGCCGAAGCCTACGACTTTCCGGAAGAACTGTTCCAAAAACGTGTATGGAAAATCCCGCGCCAAAGGCCGGACATAACGGCATTGCAGCAAGCGGCGGACATTATTCGTAAAGCGAAGAAACCGATGATTATAGCCGGAGGCGGAGTGATTTACAGTGAGGCTACGGAAATATTGAAGACCTTTGCAGAAAAAACGGGCATTCCTGTTGCGGAAACCTTTGCAGGCAAGGGTTCGTTGCCGTACAACCATCCGCTCAACCTTGGCGCTACAGGCGCTACAGGCACTCCGGGAGCCAATCGTATCAGCGCCGAAGCCGACGTTGTGATAGGCGTGGGCACCCGTTACAGCGATTTCACTACGGCATCCAAAACGGCATTTCAGAATCCTGATGTTCAATTCGTAAACATTAATGTAGCTGAATTTGACGCGTTCAAACAGGGCGCTTTTGCCTTAACCGGCGATGCCCGCGCTACACTCGAAGAACTGATCGAAGCCCTCGCCGGCTACCGCACGGATGCTTCTTATCAGGCTCTTGCAGGCCAACTTAACAAGGAATGGGATGCGCAGGTATCGGAAATTTACCACGTGAGCGGCGAACTGCCGGTATCGCAGTTGGAAGTGGTTGGCGCAGTTAATGAAATGGCTTCGCCCGACGACATTGTTCTATGCGCAGCAGGCAGCCTTCCAGGCGACTTGCACAAACTCTGGCGCACGACCCATCCCAAAGGCTTCCATCTGGAATATGGCTATTCGACCATGGGTTACGAATGTGCAGCAGGAATGGGCGCAGCCATGGCCGCTCCCGATCGTCAGATATGGGCGATGGTGGGCGACGGTAATTATCTGATGATGAACAGCGAAATTGTCACTTCCATTCAGGAAGGCGTGAAATTTAACATTATCTTGCTCAACAATGGTGGTTTCCAGAGCATCGGCGGTTTGTCGGAATCTATTGGCAGTCAGCGCTTCGGCACACGCTATCGCTATCGCGACCCTGCAACAGGCCAACTGACAGGCGAGCAACTTCCGGTGGATTTCGCCCGCAATGCAGCAAGCCTCGGAGCATACGTTATTGAAGCAACTGACATCCAGTCGCTGAAAGCTGCCATGAAAGAAGCGCGACAACAAACGCGCACCACCGTTATCACCGTCAATACCGACCTGTATAAATGCGGCCCAGACTTCGCATGGTGGGAGGTGCCGGTAGCGGAAGTATCGGAAATTGATACGGTTCAGGAAGCATATATGAAATATATTGAAAATAAAAAGAAACAAAGATATTATTTATGAGTGTATTACAAAATTATATTAATGGCCGGTGGGTGGATTCGCTGTCGGATGCAACCATCGGAGTGGAAAATCCCGCTACGGGAAAAGTGATTTCGAAAGTTCCGGCAGGAACGGCAACCGACATTGACGAGGCCGTGAAGGCGGCTTCGGCAACGGCAAAACAGTGGCGTGACACGCCGGCTGTCCAGCGTGTGCAGTACCTGTATAAAATGAAAAGCGCGCTTGAGGCTCATGCCGATGAGATAGCTGCAATATGCACCGATGAAAGCGGAAAAACGTTTGGCGAATCGAAAGCTGAACTTGTCCGTGCGATTGAAAACATCGAAGTGGCCTGCGGCATTCCAACCCTTATGCAGAGCGAGTTTTCGGAAGATATTGCGCGTGGCATTGACGAGTTTATGATTCGTCAGCCGCTTGGGGTTTGCGCCTGTATTGCGCCGTTTAACTTCCCGATAATGATACCGTTCTGGTTCATGCCTTATGCGATTGCCTGCGGAAATACTTATATTGTAAAGCCTTCGGAAAAAGTACCCGGCACGATGACGCGAATTTTTGAAATTCTCGCCGAAGCAGAATTGCCGGCTGGTGTACTGAACTTGGTTCACGGGGCAAAGGATACGGTAAATGCCATTCTCGATCATCCGGAAATAAAGGCCATCAGCTTTGTAGGTTCCACAGCAATAGCCAAATACGTTTATCAGCGCGGTACCGCCAATGGCAAACGGGTACAGGCGCAGGGAGGTGCAAAGAACCCGGTCATCATTATGCCCGACGCCGACATAGACGCCACGGTTCGTATCATTGCCGACAGCGTTTATGGCTGTTCGGGTCAGCGTTGCCTTGCTGCATCGCTCGTAGTGATGGTAGGCGAAGCAAAAAATATTTTCCGCGACAAACTGATAGAGGCGGCGCAAGCCAAGAAAACCGGCTATGGTATGAAACCCGATGTGGCGATGGGGCCGGTTATCACCCGCGAAAGCAAAGAACGCATTGAATCAATTATTGACGCAGCCTTGCAGGAAGGTTGCAGTTTGCTTCTTGACGGGCGCGGGCTGAAACCGGAAGGCTACGAAGATGGATTTTTTGTCGGCCCAACGGTGCTTGACGACGTGCGTCAGGGTGGAAATGTGTTTTCGACCGAAATTTTCGGGCCTGTCATGGGGCTGATGTACGCCGATACGCTTGATGATGCTATTGCGTTGGTTAACAGCGGACATTATGGCAATTCGGCCTGCATCTTTACCCGCAGCGGATCAGCGGCGCGCAAGTTCCGCCACGACGCTATGGCAGGCAATATCGGAGTAAATATCGGTGTTGCCGCTCCGATGGCGTTTTTCCCGTTTAGCGGATGGAAAGACAGTTTCTTTGGCGACCTTCACGCCCAGTCGCATCATGCGGTTGAGTTTTACACCCAGACCAAGGTGGTGATTGAGCGCTGGCACGACGAATGGAACAGAAAATTTTAAAAATAAAACATCATGATAAAGATTGCAAATGCCCCCTGTTCATGGGGCGTACTCGAATTTGAACTGGAAGGCGAAGCGGCCGGATACCGTCAGGTGCTCGACGAGATGAAAGAATGTGGCTATGCCGGTACCGAGCTTGGCGATTGGGGCTTTATGCCGACCGACCCTGCAGCGCTTCGCGCAGAAATGGACGCTCGTGATTTTCAGTTGCTTGGCGCCTTTGTGCCTGTGTTTATGAAAGATCGTAGCCGACATGCTGCAGGAGTGGAACAGGCCGTTCGTACCGCTCGTTTGATGGCCGACGCCGGTTTTCCGAAAGCGTTCATCGTTCTGGCCGACGAAAACGGTAGCGTGCCGGAACGGACGCAAAACGCTGGCCGTATCAAGCCGGGCATGGGGCTTTCGCCCGATGAATGGAAAACCTTTGCCGAAGGCGCCGAAACGGTAGCACGAAAGGTAAAGGAAGAGACAGGCCTTCGCACCGTATTTCACCATCACTGTGCGGGTTATGTCGAAACCCCCGAAGAAATTGATGCTCTGTTAAGCAAGACTGACCCTTCGCTGCTCGGCCTTGTGCTCGATATGGGACACTATATGTTTGGCGGCGGCGATCCGCTCGCAGCCCTGAAGCAATACGCAGGTCGGATATGGCATATCCATTTCAAGGATTACGACCCTAAAGCCGGCGAACGCTCGCGGCAAGAAGGCTGGAACTATTTCCAGTCGGTAAGCGGAGGCGTATTCTGCGAACTGGGGAAAGGCGCAGTTGATTTCCGCGCTATCGTTGACGAACTGCACCGCCAGCACTACGACGACTGGATTGTGGTCGAACAGGACGTGCTGCCCGGTATGGGAAATCCGAAAGTATGTGCGGAGAGGAATCGAAAGTTTATAAAAACACTTGGATTATAATAAATAAATCATAATATTCAAAATAATAAATTTCAAATTAGATAAACATGTCAAAATTAAAATTAGGAGTGATTGGCGCGGGACGAATTGGGAAAGTCCATATCGCTACTCTTGTTCAGAGTGTTCCCGAAACTGAAGTTGTGGCGTTGGCCGACGTTAATATTGACGGCGCACAGCAATTGGCCGCTCAATATGGAATATCCTTTGTGTCATCGGATTATCGCGAAATAATCAAACATCCGGATGTGGAAGCAGTGGTGATTTGTTCACCCACCGACACACATGCCCGTTACATAGTGGAAGCGGCTCAGGCCGGCAAGCATATTTTTTGTGAAAAACCCGTTGATTTGTCTATTGACGTAATCAAAAACGCTATTGCTGAGGTGAAAAAGGCCGGCGTAAAACTGATGGTTGGCTTTAACCGTCGGTTTGACCCGAATTTCCGCAAGGTTCATGACATGGTAGCCTCTGGAAAAATCGGCGAACCGAGCATTCTGAAGATCACCTCGCGCGATCCGAATCCGCCTTCCCCGCAGTATATCGCTGTTTCGGGAGGCATGTTTCTCGACATGACCATTCACGATTTCGACATGGCGAGATACATCGCAGGCAGCGAAATAACAGAGGTTTACGTCAAGGCGGCCGTACTGGTTGACAAGGCGATCGGCGAAGCGGGCGATGTGGACACGGCGATCATTACGCTGACCTTTGCCAATGGCGCTATCGGGGTTATTGATAACAGCCGCAAGGCGGTTTATGGCTACGACCAGCGTCTTGAAATCTTCGGCACGAAAGGCATGGTTACGGCGGATAACAATTTTCCCGACAACCATCGTTATTTTACTGACGATGGCATTCATGGTGCGCTGCCGCTTAATTTCTTCATGGACAGGTATTTAGATGCTTATTCTACTGAATTGAAGCTGTTCTGCGATGCCATTGTGCATGACAAACCGGTTCCTGTTGGCGGCGAAGACGGTTTGATGTCGGTTGCCATAGGTCTGGCTGCCAAAAAATCGGTTGCGGAAGGCAGACCGGTAAAAATCAGCGAGATACTCGCCTGATCAATAAAAAAAATGGCTGTATGGATGAGCGGAATCAATCAAAAAAGATTCCGCTCAATGCAGCATTTTTACCCCTTACCTGGTCAATACGGATTCGGATAGGGCGATCAATGTTGAATGTCAGATAGTTGCCGTTTTCGTAATTTCTGACAATGGTTACAGGCATCAATAACTTTTTATTTTCCAGGTCGAAAATTTCAATGGCCGAGCGACGACCGTCGCGTTCCCAATCAACAAAATAGAGCGACAGCCGATAAGATTTTGATTGTTTGCTTTTTATATCAACAGTCATCGTCTGATAGCATGGATTCGGGTCGCGGGTGGTGATAGCTCCGAGATTTCGGCTTTTCCCGTCGGACGGGGACAGGAGGGCGCGGGCATCGTCCGTTTTGTTTGCCCAACGTTTGTTTTGGATATTCTGCCAAACGATATTGTCGTTTTTGAGAAATGTTACAGATTCTACAAAATCAGGAAGCCGCACGCGGTGTTTCAGACTGTCGTCGTAATTGCATAAGAAATAGCCCTTTGTACCATAGCGGTCTGTCCAGTTACCGTGACTGACCGTGTCTTCGTTCACCGTTTGAGCCAGTTCATAGATAAAAGGCTCTTGTTCAGGCCTTGAAAGCAGTCCGTTATAAATCACTTTGATTTTATAATTTCCTTCAGTTAAATTGGAAAAATAGATAAAATCCTCATCTTCTTCACTTTGCGTGAGCCGGTTGTCATTGAAAGTAATATCCGAAATACCACGTCCTGTTTTAGGAATGGCTAAAGTGGCAGACTTTCCCGGAGGAATCGTCATTTCGCCCTTGCCGAAAACGATGTCGAAGGCGAACGAAATTTTGCCGGATGGAGTAGGGACGGCGCCTTTTACACAGGTAATGTTTCCCGACAGGTGAGGTTTGATGGCAAATGATTTGAATCCAGGCTCAACAGGTTTGATGCCGAGTATTTCTTCGCTTAACCATTTGGTGACTCCGGCGCTCCACGGATGCGTCAGACTGGTATAACCGCATTGGTTATTAACAGGTGCATCATTCGGATGCGAAACATCGTTCCAGGAAGGGCGAAATACCTCAAAAAAGGTGGTGCCTCCATAGCGCACTTGTCCGCCCCAGCAATCGTTAATCGTAGTGACAGCCTCATTGTAACGTTCCATTTTCGCCATTGATTGGATTATAAAATATTGATTAAATGGAGAATAAGACAGCCGTTGCTGCCTGTCCGAAAAAGCGTTTTGCCATAAGGCTTCATTTTCCGGATTATCCGTGAAACCTGCATTGACCGCATCGGCTGCTGCGTGGACGCCCAATGTTTCTATCCAGGCGGGATTGGTACGTACCCATGCCGCCTTTTCCTTTGCATATTCTTTGTATTTAGCTGCTAATAAGGCATATCCGGCAGATTCCAGCGCCATGCTACATTCATTCCAGGCGCGGATACAGAGCATCCGGTAGGCGCGTTTCACTTCCTCGCAATTCGGATCTTCAAAACCTGCTCCGAGCCGCTCATCCCATCCGTAAAAACCGAGAGGAGGAATGGTATCAAAATGACTGTAAGCCATATCCAACTTCGCGCACAGGTTGTCCTTCATCTCGTCGAAAAGCGCCTTGTCGCCCGTATAGTAGAAATAATCAACGAGGCTGAGCGTCCAGTAAAGGCTGTATGAGAGAATACCGTTGAATTGGGTAGAAGTATGACGCAGGTTGGCTTTGATGAAGTCGTAGTTGCCAAATGCCACTAATGCAGCCGCTTGCGAAGGATGCGCATCACCTGTCCACGAGATACGGTCGCTTCGTTCCATCAGGATAGCGCCGAAATAGTCTTGCAACAGGTTCAGTTTTACGTCATAAGCTCCTGTGTACCATATTCTTGTTAGCATTGTGTCGCTACATGAAAAACTCCCTTCATAGTTTGTCGGTCTGATCTGACAGACCAATCGCATATTTTTCAGCAAAGCCGGTTTGTTGAGCTTATGGATATGGATCCACGCAAAACGCACGCCTTCATAGAGTTCCCTGTTCAGTTCAAGGCGGTAGGTGTTTCCATACCTGACCGGCACGGCTGTTTTAGCCGGATGTTCAGCGCCCGCATTAAAGATTGCCGGCTCATTAAACTCGCTTATGCTCGCCTCAATAGCGCCGTCCAAATTGTCGGAATCAAATTCAAACCATGCGGCGTTGATCTGTCCGAAGTCGAACATCAGGTTACATTCACCGGAAACGGCGATTGCCGTCGGAGTTTGTATTTTGGCATTTTCCGGATGGTCGGTAACGACGCTAACCGGACGGACAGTATAAATTTCCAGACTGTCAGTCGCTTGTGGATTTTCCCAGCGGTATGAAACAAGAGGATCAGGCGATTGTGCCACTTTTTCGCCTGTGAACGAGCCGCTTATCGGTTTGTATGGCTCCGGAATGGTTGGCTTGATTTTTGATGTACAACTGCCTGTTATACATATAAATAACAAAAATACCAACGTGTCCGTAAAGGAATGTCTGTTCATAATAGTGTATTCTTTTTTCAGGCAAAGATAGTAAATATGCACGAAAAATTAAGAAAAAGATTGGCCTGTCAAAAAATGTCGTTATCTTTGCAGTTATTGATGTCGCGGTTTTTTTGTTAGTCATGAGGAAAAATGTAAAGTTTTTATTTGTTGTACAGGGCGAAGGGCGTGGTCACCTGACACAGGCCATTTCGCTGGCGGGTATCCTGCGGCGAAACGGCCATGAAATTACGGAAGTGCTGGTCGGGAGAAGCAACTCGCGGGAGGTGCCGAAGTTCTTTTACGAAAAGATCGGCGCGCCGGTACGCGAATATGAAGCGCCCTCGTTTATCTTCAAAAAAGACAAAAAACACATAGATCCCGTCAAAACGTTCCTGCACAACCTGAATCCGCAGAAATTAAAGATTTACGGCGAGAGCATTGAAATGATCCATAAGCGGGTGATGTACAGGAAGCCGGACGTCGTGGTGAATTTCTATGAGTTGCTTCCCGGTTTTATGCAATTGCGTTACCGGTTAGACATTCCTTTTATCAACATCGGACATCAATACTTGCTTCTTCATCCCGATTACGTTCACGGAAAAGGCGATGCTCAGCACATGACGCTGCTTCGTTTCCATGCTTTGCTGAGCAGTATCTTCGCCAGCAAACTGCTGGCGCTGTCGTTCTATCCGATGCGCAACCGTCCGCATGACCGCATGACCGTTGTGCCCCCGTTGCTCCGCAGGGAGATATTGGACGCTACGTCCGTTGAAGGTGATTTCATTCTTGGCTATATGCTCAATCAGGGTTATGAAAATGAAGTGCGTGCATGGCACAGGAAAAATCCTGAAGTGAAACTGCATTTCTTCTGGGACAAGAAAGATGCGCCCGAAACGATGAACGTGGACGATACCTTCACACTGCACAGGATCAACGACGAACTGTTTGTGGACTATATGCGCCGGTGCCGTGGTTACATCACGACCGCAGGCTTTGAATCTGTCTGTGAGGCGCTGTATCTCAATAAGCCGGTTATGCTCATTCCGGCGCATATCGAACAGGAAGTCAATGCCGCCGATGCCGTTTCCATTCATGGTGGAATTACAGGCAACAGCTTTGATCTGAGCAACCTGTTGGAATATATAGACGAACGGCGCACCTTCGACGCTGCTACCTTCCGCGAATGGGTCATGTCGGCGGAACAGATGTTTCTGGAACAATTGACGAAAGAATGAAAAATTTGTTCGTATAAAAAAAATAATTAACTTTGCTCAATTTATAGTTGTTATATTATTCATTAACTAAAATATAAATTTATGATTGACAAATTATTAGGATTAGTACAGGAATTTGCCGGCAGTGCAGTTGTAGAAAATCCGGCAGTGCCGAACAGTAAAAACGATTTGGCGGTGAAATCCATTGCAGACGGCATCTTGGGCGGTTTGAAACAGGAAGCGACCGGTTCGGGCTTCGGAAACATTGTCGGAATGCTTACCAAAGGCGGGAATGTCAGCAGTTCCGTCATGAATGCCGTGCAAGGCTCCGTGATTGATAACCTGATGTCGAAAGTCGGTATTAGCAGCACTGTTGCCAAGAGTATCGCAAAACAGGTTGTTCCGTCCATTCTCGGATCGCTTTCCCGCAAGGCAGCCGATGCGAAGAATACGCATTTTGATGCCGGTAGCATCCTCAGTTCCCTCACAGGAGGCAAAACGAAGGGATTCGACATCCAAAGCTTAGTGGACAAAGGCATTGGAAATGGTGACGGCAAGTTAGACCTGAACGACGTTATTTCGTTGCTCGGCAAAAGCCAGTCGTCATCGGGCGGCAATAGCGGCGGCGGCCTGTTAGGCGCATTAGGCGGTTTGTTGGGTGGAGGAAAATAAACGGTCGAAATACGGTTTTTCTCCAAATCAGATAGCTCTTTTTAGGCTGTCCGAAGGGCGTTTCCTGTGTGAAGGGAAACCCGCTTTCGGATAGTCCAAGAGTTGTTTGTCTAAAGAAATAACAGAAAACGGTCTCGTTTTCACAAATAATTCCTATCTTTGCGCTCTTATGAAAGCAGATACGATTCAATCAAAGCCTCATTACGAGATACTCGACGGTTTGCGCGGCGTGGCGGCGATCATGGTGCTGGGCATCCATACCCTTGAAGCCTATGCCATTCCTGAATATGGTGATGCAAACAAGTATCACCAATTGCTCAACCATGCCTACCTGGCGGTTGATTTCTTTTTTGTCCTCTCAGGGTTCGTTATTGGTTATGCCTACGATGATCGGTGGGGCAAGATGACTTTCCGTGATTTTATGAAACGCAGGATTTTTCGCCTGCACCCGATGGTTGTGTTTGGGACGCTGCTCGGCCTTGTCCTGTTCTACTTTGGGGCGTCGAAGGAATATCCCCTTATCAGTAGCGTTCCGCTGTGGAAGGTATTGATGTATGCCGTGCTGGGCATCCTGATGATTCCGACAACGCCATCCATGGACATTCGCGGCTGGAAAGAGACTTATACGCTCGACGCACCGGCTTGGACGCTGATGTTTGAATACATCGCCAACATCCTTTATGCACTTTTTATACGCAGGTTTACGAAGATGGCGCTTGCCGTCCTGGTCATTCTTTCCGCCGGAGCTACGTTGCACCTCACGCTGACGCAGGGCGATGTCATCGGCGGCTGGACGCTCGACGCCCACCACCTGCATGTCGGCTTTACCCGTCTCGCATTTCCCTTTCTGGCAGGCCTGCTACTCTATCGGATGAACAGGCTGATCCGTATCCGGAATGCGTTTTTATGGTGCAGTCTGGCGCTTGTTGTCCTGCTCGCCTGGCCGCGGGTGGGCGGTCCCGGAACCGACTGGATGAACGGGATTTACGAAGCGGCGACGATCCTCGTCCTTTTCCCGTTGATTGTGGTTGTTGGCGCAGGCGGGACAGTAAAAGGGAAACGGACATCGCGGTTTTGTAAGTTACTGGGCGATATTTCTTATCCTGTTTACTTGGTCAATTATCCAATATGTTATCTCCATACGGCCTGGATTTCAAACACCCATCATAAGATGCAGGAAGTGCCCTGGGCGCCTCTGCTTGTTTTTACATCGGTGCTCATCCTTGCCTGGATCGCTACGAAATATGTTGATATCCCGATCAGGAAATGGTTGAGACGCAGGTCAAGTTTCACATAATCAGGATCTGATGATGGAGTGTCCTCGCGAACGACGTCCATCAGCGCCTCAACTCGTTTCAACATTGCTTGATATTGCTCTTCATTCTTTATCCTTGCCATATTCTTGATATTTAAATAGTTTTACAATCAATTCTTTCGTATTCACTGTGAGTGCCTATAAACCGTATGAAGACAATTTTTTGCTTACGATCAGCTTTCGGCAGAAAATAATTGCATTATAACCCCCACAAAGGCTCCGGCTTCGTCGGTTTTGTCGGTTTTGTTTTCGGCGTTTTTGTCCCCGGCTCAATCGTTTTTCCGCTCCCGAAAGCAATCCCGATCTTGATACCGAAGGCTTGCGGGGCGATTTTCGAGGTGATATAGCCGGAGTTGATGATATTGCTGAGGCTGTACTGCGTCGTGGTCGCATCGAATTGCGGCGCCGACTGCGACAGGTCTTTGCGGATGTCGTTCAGCCCGTAGTCAACATAAACGCCTATCAGTAAGGATGTTTTATCCGCTACGCCAATCTTGAATCCCAACTCGCCCGACACCATCATCGGCGACGACAGCGAGGCTTTGCCTTTCGTCCGCGCCGCGGGATAAGCGCCGTAACCGTGCGTCGGCATATCCGCAAACGTCTGTCCGGTAAAAGCCGAGTAGCCGGACACAACAAGCTGGCTCACAGTCTGGTCATACCCTACCGAAACGGGCACGCCCACTTTGCCGCCCGACCCGAAGTAGAAGAACGCCGACCCGCCAACAGGCGCCTGAACACGCAGCATCACAGGCACTTGCGCAACGATCGCCTGCTGACGCTCTTCAATACCCGAAAAGTTCGTCCGCAGCAGAAAACTGCCCTGCAATCCCGACGGCGGCTCAACGGTGTATTCGTGGCTCAAACTGCTGATCGTCAGCGTGCTGTTATACATCGCCGCCTCCAATCCGAGCGACAGCCCCACCGTCCGCGAGAAATAATACGTGTAGCCGACGCCAAACAGTCCGCCGATGCCCGTCTTCACGTTCTCAGCCTCGTATTTCAGCCCCGAACTGCCCCCGCCGCCATAAATTGTCCACTCGTTGCCGTATTGCGTCTGTGCCGACAGGGCGCCTATCCACAAACTCAGCATTACAATGATTTTTGTTCTTTTCATTTTTATCTGTTTTTTTATCGTTATCTATCTGTTTTACAACAAAAAACCGATAAAACTCTGACTTGAATTTTACCGGTCGAAAGGGTGTCGTTATATGACGGACGATGCGCCGCTATTTGGGGCTTATGCCTTTGTAGAGCTTCGACAGGTCAAACTCCAAATCCCAGTTTTTCCCCCATACAAGATTGTTATGGTCTATCTTGAACTTGCGGAAATTACGCAAATCGCGGTATTTGTCGTGTTGCGGGTGCGGATGGTTGAACAAAAATCTGCCAAAATCTATCTGGCGGACAGTGTCATCCGAAAAATGCAACTCTACCGTATAATCCTTTACGTAGTTAGCATCAACAAGTTTTACGTAGTTATCTGTTTTCATTGCTTTTTCGATTTAGATGTTTTCGGTTTCTTTTTCGCCATAGGATAGAAATGTTCATGCAGGCTCTGCATTTCGTCAACCAGTTTTTGAGTGTCAAAAGTCATATTTTCAACTTTTTGAATGATTTCTATTTCCACATTCTGACGTAAAACAAAATATTTCACCCATTTCCTGACAATATCAGCATAGTACGCAGTGATAATAGTCTTCGCGATGCCTTGATGCTTGATACTGATTGGCGGCACCAATTTCTTCCGTCTGACTTTAATATCAATCAACACTCCGTCCCTGATAATGAGGTCGAAAATGCTAACACCATCGCCATCCGTCACATGAACGTGCGGTGGCAAATGCTCGTCAGAAAGGAACGAAAAGACCAGCGTCAGATATCTGTAAATTTGCGGCATACGGTTCACTGTTAAAGTTTCACGCCGCAAAGTTACGACATTTTCCCGAACATCCAAACCTTTCTTTCGGTAAAATTCAATATGTCAAAGATCGCGTTTTTTTGTGCTTGTTTCTATTTCGTTTTCAATATTTTAGTTCCTGAATTATTCACTCTCACGAGATACATCCCGTTGGCAAGCGCCGAGACGTCAATCGTGGTCGTCCTGCCTGCGGCGCGGAGCTGGCGAACCAGCGTGCCCGACGAATTGTAAATCCGTATC
>JAISUI010000115.1 GCA_031272155.1 Tannerella sp.
TTCCATATCGCGCAACAATTCATCTATGGAAAAACGATAAATCCCCGGCATGGATGCAATCGCCTGCCTGACATTCTCGTATTCCGTCACAAAATAAGGATAGATAAAATCAGACGCCGTAATATGCACATCCGCATATTGATCACGTATTTCCTGCGACGCCCTGAATTGTCTGAATCGTTTCATTTTATTTTTTTGGAACAAAGATTACGTATTGATTTCTACTTTTTCCACTACGCCACTCACGATGGAAAATGCTTTAATATCAGGCGCTTTATCCGCCAGCGAAACGATGATATAAAAAATATCCGGATCGTAAGCCAGACGGATATCTTCGTCCGACGGGCGGGCGGGCGTTGAGGGATGGCTGTGATAATTGGCGATGATCCGCAAGCCGTCTTTACGGGCTTCGCGAAGCGCCAGAAACTGTTCGCTGGGATCGAATGAAAAATGTTCCGGACTGTGATCTATATTGACCATCGGGTATTGGCGGATCACTTCGTTCTCACGACCGATAAACAGTCCGCAAGCCTCATTCGGCAATTCGTTTTGCGCTTGAACGAAAACGCTCTCAATGACGCTCTGAGGAATATATATCGTCTTGTTTTGATGATTTTTACGTGTAATATCCTGATAATCTTCCATCTTTCAATTTTTCTTTTTCAATTCGCAAACAGCCTGTTCCGATTCTACAAGTTCTGTTATTGTCGGGTTTTCGCCGCAAACAGGACATGCAGGATTATGATTCAGATTCACTGTTCTGAATTGCATACTTTTAGCATTGAATATCAATAATTTATTTGTCAGCAATTCGCCGACGCCAACCAGATATTTGAGTGCTTCGGCGGCCTGAATCGTTCCCAGCATCCCCGCAATAGCGCCCAAAACACCGGCTTGCGAGCAGGTAGGAACAGCATTAGGCGGCGGCGGACTATGAAAAATGCAACGATAACAGGCATTTCCGGGCAGGTACGTAAATGTCTGCCCCTCGAAACGCAAAATACCGCCATGCGAAAACGGTTTACCCGCCAGCACGCAAGCGTCGTTTATCAGGAATTTAACGGGAAAATTATCCGTACCGTCAACGACGAAATCATAGTCCTTTATCAGATCGAACGCATTGTCGGCGCCAAAGAGATCATAATGTGTAATCACCTTGACGTCAGGATTTATGAGATGTATCTTCTCTTTTGCAGACTGCACTTTAGATTTGCCGACATCGGGTGTGAAATGGATAACCTGACGTTGCAGATTACTCAAATCAACCACATCGCCGTCTATAATACCAAGCGTCCCTACACCTGCAGCCGCCAGATAAAGCAACACAGGAGCGCCTAAACCGCCTGCACCAACAACAAGCACCCTGCCATTATTGATTTTTTCCTGCCCTTCAACCCCAACGTCCTGCAGCAAAATGTGGCGGCTGTATCGCTCAATCTGTTCTTCTGTGAAATCTATCATTGTCCGCCTCCCATAAAATAAAGAAAATCAACCTCATCGCCTTCATTTATCAATGTACTGTCATAGTTTTCACGAAGCACAAACGCTCCGTTAACCTGAATCGAAACCATATCCGGTTGCAATATCCGGTTTTCCTTAATTAATTCTGTTAATGAGAGGGGCAACGTAACATCTTGTGATTCACCATTTACCGTAATTTTACTCATATTATTTTTTCTTTATTACTAATTTCCAATAATTCTCCGTTTGCGTCTGTTCCAAAATTTCATGCCCTTCGCCACGAACAGAACCGGGCACATTTTCAATCGGTTGCCCGTCGTCGAGCCATATTTCGAGCGTTTGTCCTGACGACATTGGCGCCAGCAATATTTTTGTCTGGACAAAATTCATCGGACAAGCTACGCCTCGAAGGTCTTTGAATTTATTGGCAGAAGCGCCTGTATCAACTGAACGCACTGAATCAGAATGGATTGTCTTAGATTGGACATTTTTAAACTGAAGAGAGTCATCCATGTTTTTGTACAATTCAACGACTGCATCTGCCAGTGCATAAATTTCTTCACGTTGGGAGCTAAAATCAGCATTGCGGTTGTCGCGGGCTTTAATAACAAGGTTACGGAAACGTTCTTCCACAAATCCGAAATCAATAAAATGGCTTATAAACAGATTATAAACATCATCGGATGTTTTTGGTTCCGCTCCGCGCGTAACAAGCAACATGCGAGCCGACGAAAAAACCGTTTCGTGAAGCAAATGATTGATTCCCGTTGTATCGGTCGCCGTTTCCAGCGCTTTGCGATTCTCAAGAATCACGTTCTGATCCACATCAATCATATCAAACAATCCCGCCGAACATTCGGCCGCACCACGATCTACAATACTGAAAACCGTATCCGCTCCCCAGTCGTAATAGTAATTCTTATCTTCTTCAAACAACGGAACCTGCTTATATTCATCAAGTAATCGAATGGCTTCCGTCTTTCCTTCGGCTTCAAGCCACAAAGCAAACTGCTTCGCGGGAAAGCTTTCCGTATATGCTGCGAACAGTTTACGCACAAACTCCGGAATATCACGCGCACTGATGTTGCCGACCGGTTCCGAAAGACGAGGCGATTCATCGCGACGGGCGCCAAGATATACCTGATAACCTGGATATATTCGATCATTACGCAGAATTTTCCCGGAAAAACCAATATCGGCAATGAACTGCTGCCCACACGAATTGGGGCAACCCGAAATATGAATCCTGACGTCGGCAAGCCTGTCAAGATCAAGGTTGCTACGAAGAAGTTCTCTCCTGATAGCAGTCGCCAACCCTTTCGACAGTCCTATTCCCAAACGGCAAGTATCAGCGCCCGTGCAGGCGATGATGTTGTTTGTCAAAACAGGCTCACTCACTTCAGGAAAAACCGTTTTCAGTATGTCGTACAATTCATCCAGTGCAACCTCAGGAATATTTCTCAGGCGGACACTTTGCTCATTGGTAAAACGGACAGTATGATTGCCGAATTGATTGATAAACAGCAAGAGGCGTTTCCACCCCGAAACGGTTTGTTCATTATCAATACGTATATTCCCAAGTAAAACAGGAACAAAGACGCTGACATAACCTTCCTGTTTTTGCGGTTTGACATAACGCTTTTTCCATATTTCAAAACCGGCATCCGAAGCAGATTGCGACGCTTTATAACTGAAATGGGGACGCTCATCCGAACTATCTGCAACTGTCTCAGAAACAGACATCAGTGGGGTTGTCGCGCGCGCCTGTTCATAATATTCCCTTATCAGTCGGAGCGTTTCATCCTTACCGAGTTTATAAAAAATGTACCGCAAGCGCGCCTTGTGTTTGTTTTTGCGGTTGCCATGCTCCGAAAAGAATTTTTTCACGGCCTCGGCAACAACGAACAGCTCTTCTTCAGGGATAAAATCCGAAAACAGCCAGCCGACAGCCGGATGCGAACCCCCTCCCCCACCGACATATACACGGAATCCCCGCTTGCCATCACGTAGCCGGGCTACCAGCCCCAAGTCGTTGAACGCGGCGTAGCCGATACGTTTATCATCCGACGAAAACGCAATTTTCAGTTTTCGCGGGAGTAGGTACGAATCCGCCTCTGCTATCAGTTTGGTAGTTAGCGCTATCGCATAAGGAGTGGTATCAAAAACCTCATCTTTCGAAATGCCGCTATCGCCCGAAACGATCAGATTGCGAACCGTATTTCCCCCTCCGCCTTTCGTGCTAAGCCCGATCTGCCGGATTTCTTGCAACACGGGTTCAACCTCGTTCAGTTCGAGATTCTGTATCTGTATTTCCTGTCGCGTCGTAATATGCAATAAATCAGATTTATGACGCCGCGCTATTTCAATTATTTCAAGCAGTTGCAACGGGAAAATAACTCCTCCTGTTGCACGGATACGCGCCATATAAATTTCGTTTTTCCGCTGTTCGTAAATCCCCATCGGCACCCGGAACGCCTTGAACTGAACGGCTTCAATGCGTTTTGCCTGATAATCGCCGGCCAGAGCGGCCAACCGACTGATGTCCTCGCTTAATGTCTGTGGTAATTTATACATTAGAATCAACTGAAAGTGCCTGAAAGATATTGTTTTGTAAGTTCATGTTTGGGATTATGAAATAATTCGCCGGCCGAGCCGCTTTCTATCACTTCACCCAAATAGATAAAAATCACATGATCGGCAATCCGCAAAGCCTGCCGTAATGTATGAGTAACCAGCACGATGCCATATTTTTCTTTAAGTTTGACGAATAAATCTTCTATGTGCCGGCTTGAAACAGGGTCTAATGCGGAGGTTGATTCGTCGCCTAAGATGAATTGCGGCTCTATGGCAAGTCCCCGTGCAAGGCACAGTCGTTGCTGTTGCCCGATAGAGAGGCTTGAAGCAGGCGACTGCAGGCGGTCTTTGACCTCTTCCCACAGCCCTGCCGCACGAAGGTTGTCTTCAACAATCTGCCGCAGCCGTTTTTTGTTCCTGACCCCATGAATCCTGCATCCGAACGTAATATTATCATAAATGGACATGGGCAATGGCGTCGGGCGTTGTGACAGCAATCCCATCTTCTTGCGGATATGCGTCACCTCCACTTTACGATCGCAAATATTTTCGCCGTCTATCACGATTTTTCCATCAATACTGACGTTTTCACCATTATCAATCAGACGGTTGATTGTCCGCAACAGCGTGGATTTCCCACACCCCGAAGGGCCAATGATGCAAGTGATTTTATTACAGGGAATTTCAAGATTTATATTCTTTAATATATGGTTGTTATCAATACTGACGTTAAGGTTGTGAATTTTGATTTCCGAATGAACGGCACTATTGACCACAGCGACCGAAGACGTTTTTTCTCCGATGCTGCTCCAAGTTCCCCAAAAACCGCGTAAAGCGGGCGACGCTACAATCATACCATTTCCGATTAAAATTTCCGGCGGCAAAAATAGGCGTCTTTACGCAGTTGAAAAATACCCCATTCAGGGTATTTTTCACGATGGAAATCCCGGCCTTCCCGCCACCTTCATAATATTGGCGGGCGGACGGCGATGCATCAGTTCGTTTTTCATATAATCCATGTAGGGGGCGACATGGTCGAAAAAAGCGTAATAACCTTCACAGAGACAGTTCAGCCCCCGTTCGCCGGCAGCAGTGCTAATTATCCTGTTTTTAGGACATTCGCCATGACAGGCAAACAGATAATTGCAGTCATGACACTGTTGGGGAAGGGCGTCATGTTTGTCGGCGCCAAACTTCAGTTGCCTGTCGGAATACATCATTTCGGTCAGCGTATGGGTGCGGATATTGCCTAATTTGTATGCGGGATAGACAAAATGATCGCAACTGTACACATCGCCGTTAAATTCCATCACGCCTGCATGTCCGCACGTTTTCGCTAATGTACAGACGCCGGGCTTCTCGCCTGCCCAGTTAGCCAGAGTAGCGTCGAAATACTGCACATAATACGTTCCTACGTCCTGCCTGACCCATTCATCGAAAATGGCAATCAGAAATTCACCCCATTTTCTCGCCGGTACATTCCATGGAGCGGGCTGTCCATCCACCGTTTCCACGATGGGGGCAAACTGTATGTAATGACAGCCCAGTTCCTTGAAAAAATGGTAAAACTCCAGCGGATAGTCAGCATTATAATCATTGACGACGCCCATCACGTTAAACTCCACTGCATGTTTTTTCAGCAGTGCAATCCCTTTCATTACCTTATGAAACGACGGACGTCCCTCGCGATCACGCCGATATATGTCATGGCAATGCTGCGGCCCATCTATGGAGATGCCTATCAGGAAGTTATTCTCCTTAAAGAAGCGGCACCATTCGTCGGTCAGCAGCGTGCCGTTCGTTTGCAGCGCATTGTCAATCCGTCGTCCGCGACCGTATTTGCGTTGCAGTTCAAGCGCTCTGCGATAGAATCCGATGTTGCGCATAAGCGTTTCGCCCCCGTGCCACGTAAAAAGCACTTCAGGCATCGTCTGTGATTCAAGATACTGGCAAATAAATTCCTCCAGCAATTCATCACTCATAACATAACCGTTTTCCGCATTGGGATACAAGTCCTTCTTCTCCAGATAATAACAATATTTGCAGCGGAGATTGCAAACGGCGCTAACCGGTTTCAGCATCACATAGAGCGGCTTCGCAAACGGGGCGATAAAAGAACGAGGGTTTTGATTCATATTTTTTTCTCCTATATCTTTTTGGGATTTAATTTCAGTCTTTAGTCAAATTTTTGTTTTGTCATAAATCATTTCTATAATTCCATTTCTAAAAACTCTTTAAGATTCACACATTGCACGCCTTTGTAATTATTGCCAATGTGCATATCATTCAGAGTAACAATGTATTTCGCATAATTATCTTGAACGGGTAATAAACTGCTAAATTCCCGTTCTCGTGTTTTTGTGTCCATAATGGTCAGAGAAACCTGAACATAAATTTTTATTCCGTCTTTTTCGCCTACAAAATCAATTTCTTTATCGCCTGTTTTCCCGACAAAAACTTTATAATCACATTGTATCAGATGTAAATACACTGCATTTTCCAATAATTTTTCAATGTCATTTACGGCATTAAAACCGCTTATTACATTGCGCAGTCCCAAATCTTCAAAGTAGTATTTTTCTCCGATTTCAAAAATTTTCAGTCCGGCCACATCGGAACGGACAACCTTATGTATAAAAAACGAATTGGCCAACGTGCGCAAATAATTAATAACAACTTGTGTAGAAACATCAACTTTCTGATTTTTAAGATATTTGCTGATATTTGAGGCGGAAAATAAATTGCCGACATTATCTGCAAGATAAGCAACCAAATTTTCTAAAAAAGCAACGTTGCGAATCTTTTCACGTGCAACAACATCTTTTAATAATATGGTAGAATACACATTCTTCAAGTATTCAAACGATTGATTTTCGGACAATTCTAAATTCCTCAGAAAAGGAAGTCCGCCAAAAGTCAAGTATTTTTCAAGCGTTTGCTGCGAATTTTCCAAATCATGAAACACTTGAAACTCTTTATAGCTCAGGGCGTGAATTTCAAAATTCACATATCTGCCCGAAAGCAAAGTTGCCAATTCACCGGAGAGTAAATTTGCATTGCTTCCGGTGATTAAAATATCGCATTTTTGCTCGGCGAGCAAACTGCGAACGGCATTTTGAAAATCTGCAATCTCTTGAATTTCATCCACAAAAAGATAATTCAAAGCGGCGTTTTCTACTAATCTGCCGTTTACATATTCGTATAAATCTTTTGAAGTTTTCAAGAAGCGAAATGCCTCCAATTCAAGATTTATAGATATGATATTTGCTCCAACAACCGACGTTTTAATTTCTTCTATCAGTTGCAGCAGGATGTAGCTTTTGCCCACACGGCGTTGCCCTGTAAGTATTTTAATCACGTTTTTGCCGATAAATGGCTTTATCTTTTCAACGTACTTTTCTCTTGCAATAATCTTTTCCTCCATAACAACAAGTTTAATTTATGATTGAATTTCGCTGCAAAGGTAGCAAAAGTTTCAATCATGATTGAAACTTTTCTGTTTTTCCGCAAAAGTTTCAATCATAAATTACAAAAATATCGGATGCTTTCCTGTTTTCGCTGCCCTCAAGACAGGTTTCTCCCCTCTCGCCCTCTCCAAAATGGAGAGGGGCGGGTGAGGCTTGGAGAGGGGACGGGACGGAGTGTGGTGATACATCTATTTCGTTTTCAATAATTTAGTTCCATAATTATTCACTCTCACGAGATACATCCCGTTGGCAAGCGCCGAGACGTCAATCGTGGTCGTCCTGCCTGCGGCGCGGAGCTGGCGAACCAGCGTGCCCGACGAATTGTAAATCCGTATC
>JAISUI010000009.1 GCA_031272155.1 Tannerella sp.
TTAATCCGTAATCACAGTCGCCGTTGATGGAATCGAGCGTAATGTTGCTGAACGTTACCGAGCGCCGAGCCGTTTCCGTGCCGCTATCGCTCGTCTTTAATACCATCCCATATTTATTGTTGCCGTTGGTGCCCTTGATAATGGCTTCGCCGGCGCCGGCTTTTGTCAGTTTCAATCTCTTAATGGAATTATTGAACTGCACACCGCTACTCGACGTCAGATAATAAGTACCCTGAGTGAGATACACGGTTACATCCGCATCGGTAATGCTGTTAATCAGAGCGCCCATACGCGCCCAGTTTACGGGACTTGCGCTTGTGGCGCCTTCGCCTGAGCTTGCTCCGGAAGGCGAGACATATATATCACGCGCTCCGGCCTGAAAGATGGCGCAGAAGCAGAAAAGGAAAAAGAGACCTGTTACTGCTTTTATTTGAAAAAACGTTTTCATAATTCTTACTGTTTTTTGTTTCTTGTTTTTTTTGCTTATTCCTTAAAACTTATATTTACACACATTCCCGTCAGGGCATGGGAAAAGCATGGGCACGGGAAAGCCATACTGCTTGCCTACGTCAGTCATTCGTCCGTCGGCTTCCCGTCAAAGGAGAAGCGCTATGGAGAACATTTCTGATTTACAGTGAGATTTTGTGTTCTTGGTTTTTAGACCGAAAGACAAGCCAAAGGTTTAATCCGGGCGGTCTTATAACCGGCACAGTGTCGCATAGCGCACTGGCACACAGAAATTTGTATGTTAATAAAATATTTTTCAGGATGCTCATTCTTTTTTTCCATTATTTTTTTTGCGCTGCAAAGATACGCATTTTTTTGCATCTGTCAAAATAATAACGATATATTCCGTATCTTTGCCCCAAAAAATATGGCACATTCTCATCACGAACATACGCACGCGACGCCGTCCATGACTAAGGCTTTTGTCATCGGTATAGCGCTGAACGCCGCCTTTGTGCTGATTGAGTTTTTAGTCGGATTCCTGACTCAATCTATGGGACTGCTGTCCGATGCAGGCCATAACCTGAGCGACGTAGCCGGCCTCGTCTTGGCCATGCTTGCCTTCCGATTGTCCAAAGTCCATTCCAACCGGAACTATACGTATGGTTATCAGAAAAGTACGGTGCTGGCCTCGTTGCTGAATGCGGTGATTCTGTTGGTTGCCGTAGGCGTTATCATCGCCGAAAGCATTGAAAAATTTCTCCATCCGCATCCGGTTGAAGGAGGCGCGATTGCCTGGACGGCGGCCATCGGCGTGGTAATCAATGCCTTTACTGCATGGCTTTTTATGAAGGACAAGGAGAAGGATTTGAACGTGAAAGGCGCCTACCTCCACATGGCAGCCGATGCGCTGGTATCGGTGGGCGTCGTTATTTCGGGGATTGTCATTCTTTTCACGGGGTGGTATGTGGTGGATCCGGCGATCGGTTTGCTGGTGGCCGGGATTATTGTTTATTCCACCTGGGGATTGCTCCGCGACAGCATCCGCCTTTCGCTCGACGGCGTGCCGGAAGGGATCCATTCGCGCGAGATTGAGCAAACGATGCTCTCCGTAGCGGAGGTTTCAGGCATCCATCACCTGCATATCTGGGCGCTCAGCACCACAGAGACTGCGCTTACGGCGCATATTGTCATCCCCGACCCTACACAAATGGAAACCGTTAAACGAGCGCTAAAAAACCTTCTGAATGAAGCCGGTATCCATCATGCTACACTCGAATTTGAAACCGGGACATGCGACTGCCATGATGAATGCATATAAATTATGCTGAAATGATAGAAAAATTGCAGAATTTTTCTTATTTTTGCAACGCGGAAATCAATAAATAACTACGAGTATGAAAATAAGTTTTTTGACCGGAATCACGCTGGCAGGGCTGTTTTTGTCCTGCGCGGACAAACAGATTCAATTAACCGTCCACGCAGATCATTACGGGCGGACGGATTGCGTCGTTTCGGCAGACGTATCCAAAATCGTTTCCAACAAATCGGTTGGCGTCGCTCTCTACGAACAGGCGGACGGAAGGAAGAAAGCCGTTACTTCCCAATTAGTTACGGAACAGGACGGGAAATCTGTCCTGTACTGGACACTGGACGGCGCAACGCCTGCCGGCACGACGCGCACGTACATAGCGCATCGTGCGGAAAAAGTAACGGAGTCGCAAGCCGCGATGAGCGTGGAAGATACCTATAAGTCGCTTATCATCAGAAAGAACGGCGATCCCGTGCTGCAATATTACTACGCCCTTATGGAAGCGCCCGAAGGCGTGGATCCGGCATTTGGGCGAAGCGGGTTTATCCATCCTGCATGGTCGCCTGCAGGCAATGTGCTGACCAACATCCAGCCCGAAGACCACCGCCATCATTACGGCATTTGGAACCCGTGGACGCACATTGTTTATGACGGCAAGCTCTACGATTTATGGAATCTCGGCGACAAACTGGGGACGGTACGCGCCCGCAGCGTCGAGACGATTTATCGCGGCGATGTTTTTTCGGGCTTCACGGCCTTGCTCGACCACGTCATTTTCACGCCCGAAGGCGAAAAAGTGATTATGAACGAACACTGGAACATAAGAGCGTGGAATGCCGGCGACGGCTTCCTGTGGGACTTTGAATCGGATCTGGCGCCTTCCACGGCATTGCCCGTATTGCTACAGGCCTACCGGTATGCGGGCTTCGGCTATCGCGCAACGTCCGAATGGACGAAAGAGAACTGCGAAATGCTTACCTCCGAAGGGAAGACGCGGCAAGAGATAGACGGCACGCGGGCGCGGTGGATATTTATCACCGGCTCGACGGCGACAGGCCGCTCCGGCCTGCTGTTTCTCGGCCATCCCGACAATCACAATGCACCGGAGCCGTTGCGTATCTGGGACGAAAACGCTAACGGCGGACGCGGCGACGCATTTATCAACTTCGCACCCACGAAAAACGAGGACTGGGAACTCCTGCCCGACAAGGAATACGTCCTGAAATACAGGATTTATGCCTTTGAAGGCAATATGACAGCCGGCGAAGCCGAGCGGCTTTGGAATGATTTTGCACATCCGCCGAGGGTGACGATAAAATAATTTGCAAACTAAACAACTGAATATAAGACTGTTATTCAATAAAACAACTTTTCATGTTGTAAAACATGTTTTTTTATTTGCACCATCTTAAAAAATAATTTTATATTTGCAGTCAAGTATCAAGTTTATTAAAAAAATGTACGTGTATGAATAAAGAAACTGCTGCCGGAAATAGCGAACGGAGATATGAAATATTTTCCCTTCCGAAGGAAAACAGGCCGTTATGCCCTGATCTTCCGGTATTATTCTTTATTAACTGCATTTATTTGGTATCTTCGTATTATTTCTTAGAGAGAGAGAGAGAGAGAGAGAGAGAGAGATCGCACCTTACAATATTGTAAAACAGATACATGCGCATACACACGCGTATATACAACATATTCATTAAATAAACAAATATTCTCACGACAAAATGCAATAAAATTTTGTCGCCGGAAAAATATAAAAGCCTTCGGGATGCAGGGGAAAAAACTTGTAGCCGAAGGCTTCTTTGCTGTCTTAACCTGTAAATTATTGATTCATTTATATTTTAATTCATGTATTATTAAATCATTCATTAACTATGGAAAAAATTTCAATTTTGTTAAGAGGAGGAACATGGCGCAAAATACTGTACCTGCTATGTATCCTCAGTTGTTGCTCGCTGACTGCGCTCGCGCAGAAGAAAGTGAGCGGGACGGTAAAGGATGCCGCCGGTGAACCTGTCGTCGGAGCCAACGTAGTCGAGAAAGGCACGACCAACGGGAACATCACGGATGTGGATGGGAATTTCACCTTGACCGTCAAAGAGAATGCGGTACTGCAGATATCCTTTATCGGATTCGTTACGCAGGATATCACAACAGGGAACCGGACGACGCTGGCAGTGACGCTTTTGGAAGATGCGCAAACCTTGGAAGAAGTGGTTGTAATCGGTTACGGCACACAGCGCAAAGGCGAAGTAGCCAGCGCCATCACTACCGTACGGGCGGAAGATTTTGTAAAAGTGCCTTCGCCAGACGCCGCACAGTTGATTCGCGGGCAGGTAGCAGGCCTTGAAGTTCACAGACCGGATGCCAATCCGCTTTCTACTTCGCAATTGTCGCTTCGCGGTATCACTACCCTGAAAGCAAGTACATCGCCATTGATCCTGATAGACGGCATCCCGGGTGATCTTATTACTGTTTCGCCTGATGACATTGAACAGATTGACGTTTTGAAAGACGGCTCTGCTGCTGCCATTTACGGCACACGCGGCACAAACGGCGTCATAATCATCACTACAAAGAACGCAAAAGGCGAAATGCCCACAAGAGTTGACGTAAATGCGTACATCTCTACACAGCAGATAACACGCCGTCTGCCATTCCTCAACCATGACCAGTATATGGAAAAAGTAAGGCAGGGAGTACAGGGTTTTGTTGATTACGGAGGAAATACGGACTGGTTGAGTGAAGTTATGCAAACTCCTCTTACGCAGGTTTATAACATTAATCTTAGAGGTGGAAGCAAGAACACAAATTATGTGGCAAGCTTCGACTACCGCTATTTAGAAGGCATTATCAAGCGCTCTGATAACAAAATGATTTTCCCGCGAATTGAGATAACTCATCGCATGTTTGATAACAAGCTGAAAATCAATGGAAGTGTCAGTGGTTATCATCAGAACTATTTTGACGGCTCGGACGGTGGCGGCTATAACACGGACGTTTACAAATGTGCTATTATCTACAATCCAACCTGCCCGATCAAGGACGAAAATGGGGTTTGGACCGAAAAATATCTCGGCGCGTACACTCGCAATCCTGTTGCCATGCTGGAAGAAGTAACGGGAGAAAACAACAGAACAAACCTGCGCATGTTTGCCAATGTTATTTTTACTCCAATAACCGGACTGGATATCAAACTGTTAGTATCAAACAACACTTATAATCAACAGGCGGGTTTTTATCGCACATCCAGACATTATGACAGTATTTTATACGGACGTAACGG
Organism: Tannerella sp.; assembly: GCA_031272155.1. GTDB lineage: Bacteria > Bacteroidota > Bacteroidia > Bacteroidales > Tannerellaceae > Tannerella. The sequence continues at coordinate 5,055 of JAISUI010000009.1, forward strand.
TTTTGCTTCACGCGGCTCAACGCGCACAACCAATGACATGTCAGAGTTTACGGTTCAATATCACAAGACACTGGCTGAAGACCATACTTTTACTGTGCTTGGAGGATATTCGTGGCTGAAATACAATTATCAGAATTTTTGGGAAAACAACTATGATTTCCCGTCGGACGACTATACGTATAACAATATGGGACAAGGCTCATATCTGAGTGCGGGACGCGCAGGAATGGGTTCGTCGCAGTCTGAAAACAAACTTATCGGATATTTTGGCCGTCTCAACTATGCCTATAAAGGAAAATACATGTTTGCTGCAAGCATCCGTTATGAAGGCTCTTCAAAGTTCGGCGCCAACCACAAGTGGGGTACTTTCCCTGCAGTTTCAGCTGCATGGAACATTAAAGGCGAAGGATTTTTGAAAGACAACAGTACTGTCAGCACACTTAAATTCCGTGCAGGTTTCGGAGTAACCGGTACAGAGCCAGGAAGTTCATATATGTCGCTCAATACGTTGAGCTTCAGTGATTATGCCTATATGAACAGCGATTATGTCAAAGCAATTCGTCCGGCTTCAAATGCCAATCCCGATTTGCGTTGGGAAAAGAAGGAAGAGACGAATATCGGCTTGGATTTCGGCTTCTTTGACGACCGTCTGACAGGAAGCATTGACGTCTATAACCGCGATACAAAAGACCTGTTATGGGATTATTCAGTGCCCTCGCCGCCATATATGTTCAGCAGCATGACAGCTAACGCAGGCTCAATCCGTAACCGCGGAATAGAAGTAGCTATTCAGGCAGTGCCCGTACAAACAAGTGATTTCCAGTGGACTACCAATGCCAATTTTTCTACTAACAGCAACAAATTGCTCACTTTGTCGAACGACCAGTTTATTTTTAGCGGTTATTCCGATCAGGGTAGTACCGGCGAGCCGATCCAGACTTTTACCCACAGGATAGAAGAAGGCTATGCAATCGGCAATTTCTACGGCTATAAATCAATAGATATTGACGAAAGCGGACATTGGATTATTGAAGATAAGGACGGTAACCCGAAACCTATTGCACAACTGCAACCAACCGATAAGAAATATATTGGAAACGGATTGCCGAAATATTATCTTAACTGGAATAATTCCCTGTCTTACAAAGGCTTTGATATTGGAATCACCATGCGTGGCGCATTCGATTATCAGATATTGAATTTTGCAGAAATGTATTACGGCTCTCCTAATCATATTGTGCGCGGAAACGTACTGACAAGCGCCTACGAGCCTGTTTACGGCAAAGTGCCGGTTGCAGAAGATCAGGAACTGCAATACATCAGTTATTATCTTGAAAATGGAAATTATTGGAAAATAGACGACATAACACTCGGCTATTCGTTCAATTTCAACAATAAATATATCAAGAAATTCCGTCTGTATGGCACAGTTTCAAACGCTTTTGTTTTCACCGGATATTCCGGCATTGACCCTGAAGTATCGGTAAGCGGATTATCACCCGGAAACGACGACCGTTTCAGGTATCCCGCCGCCCGTACTTTTACAATTGGAGCTTCGTTAAACTTTTAATAGAAAAAAGATATGAAAACAATTTATAATAAAATAGCTATATGCCTTGCAGTTGCAGGTTTATGGAGTTGCGACAATAATCTGGACGAAAATGTGTATTCGTCTATAACGCAACAGAGTTATAATTATACAACATCGGATTTTTGGCAGGTCATTGCCGCTGTATATCCACCGTTGAGGAACGTTGTAAACGGTGTGGACAGTTATTTTATACCGCAGGAAGTAACGGCGGACGCTATTGTGATGACGCCAAACGCTTCCGGCTGGGACGACGGAGGTAAATATCGCGTAATGCACTATCAGACATGGAATTCTGAACAGTCGCATATCCGTGTAATGTGGAATTGGTTCTATCAGGGCGTCCTGTTTGCCAATAACATCATCGAACAGCTTGAAGCAGACGCTATTCCGGCGCCTTCTCCCACCGACAAACAGAGAGGAATGGCTGAAGTCCGCGCGATGCGTGCATTTTATTACTGGCAAATATGCGACAATTTCGGTGATGCGCCGTTAGTAACAGCACGTACAAGCGACTTGCCCGAAAAAACTTCGCGACAGGAGATTTATAATTTTATAGTTTCCGAACTTACTGCAGTTATTCCGGAACTTAATGAAGAAGTTGGCGGGACGATGTACGGACGTATGAATAAATGGGCCGCAAAAGCGCTTCTTGCCAATGTTTATTTGAACGCGCAAGTTTATACAGGTCAGGCTCATTGGAATGAATGTATTGCCCAGTGCGACGAACTCATTAACAGCGGTAAACTGGAACTTTCGCCAAATTTCAAAGATCCTTTCCGCGCTCATGGCGTTGAAACTAACAAAGAAGTGATATTTACCGTTCCTTACGACAAACTGTATGCCGGCGGCAACACGATTCACATGTGGACATGGCACACCAACAGCAAGAAAACATTTCTTACCGAATCGGCTCCGTGGGGAGACGGCGCAGCTCGTGGCGTCAGTCAATTCGTTGAAACATACGATCCCGACGATGGTCGTTTGGCAGATACATGGCTGATGGGACCTCAGTTTGAAGCAGACGGCGTTACGCCGATCATGTGCGAGTATGAGCTTCGTGGCCAACAGGTTGTTTATTCAAAAGATTTGCCTGATGCAAATTATGCACACGAGGGCGAAGGATACCGTATGTTTAAATATGAAGTTGAACAGGGTACATCCGATAATTCCAATACAGATGTGCCATTATTCAGGTTTTCACAAGTGTTGATGATGAAAGCCGAATGTCTGTTACGCCTCGGACAACCCGGGGCAGGCGCTTTGGTTACCCAAGTGCGGCAACGGGCTTTCAAAGACAAACCTGAAAAAGCAACCGTTACCGACGATCAACTCAAAGGAAATACCGTCTATAACTACGGCTATGTTGAGGATTATAAGATAGTTGATCCCGGCGACCAGTCGCCTGTACAGTTCGGAAGGATGTACGATGAACTTGGATGGGAATTTGCATGGGAAATGTTCCGCAGGCGCGACGCCATACGTTTCGGCGTTTATACGAAGAAAAGCTGGCTATCCCACAAACCCCAGGGAGACCACAGAACAGTGTTCCCGATTCCTGAAATCGCAGTTACTTCAAATCCTAATTTAAAACAAAATCCTTCATATTAAGAAGATTAACAAGTATAGTAACGGCTTCACAATAGAGAATGAAGCCGTTACTATCTTTAATATAAATGCTCTGATATTTCTTGTTTACACGTCAGGAAAATTTTTTTCTATATTTGTGCTTTCAATGTGCGTGTAAACCCAAGTCGTTTATATGCTATTTTGTTTATTGTCAACATATTATGATTAATAGAAGAATTTTTATCACAATAGTTACATCCTGCTTGACAGGCATATTTTTTGTATCGTGCAACAACAGGGATGTAAACACTGTTTTGCGCGGCGACGTCATTCCGAAATCGGTAGTCAGCGATTACGCCGAGCAGTTCAACCGGACTGATTACGAGCTGTATAAGCAGTATATCCCAAACAGTGAGGCGGCGGCGTTCCTTGCGGCAAACGTGCCTCGCTTCGACTGTCCCGACAAGGAGTTGGAAGAGATTTATTACTTCCGGTGGTGGACTTTTCGCAAGCATATAAAGCAAATACCCGACGGTGGTTTTATCATCACCGAGTTCTTGCCCAAAGTACCTTGGGCAGGGATATACAACTGCGAGATAGGCTCGTCGATGCACCACTACAACGAGGGGCGCTGGCTTCGCGACCGCCGTTATATGGACGCTTATGCGCAGTTCACGATGCGCGGCGGAAGCAATCTGCGCTCGTACAGCTGCCATGTAGCACGCTCAATCTTTGATTACTACATAGTTACGGGCGACGACCGGTTTATACGCGAGTTCGTACCTGATTTTATCAACAATTTCGAAGAGTGGGAGAAAAAGCGTTTCGACCCCGAGAAGGGACTTTTCTGGCAATACGACGGACAGGACGCCATGGAGGTCTCTATTTGCGGAAAGTTAGCAAGGGATGCTTCGGGCTACCGCGCAGTGATTAATTCCTATCTGACAGCCGAGGCTCAGACCATTGCAGAGCTTGCCAAGCGTTACAACCATCCAAAGGCGGGGGAGTATGCCCAAAAAGCGGCAGCGCTGCACGCAAAAATGCTCGAAACGCTTTGGGACGAGGAGGCGCAGTTCTTCAAGGTACTGCCGCGCGGGGCGAACACCAGCCTTTGCAATGCCCGCGAACAGCACGGCTACACCCCGTGGTGTTACAATCTTGCGGACGAGAAATATGCCGTAGCGTGGAAGTTCCTGATGGATTCGACATATTTCTACGCCCC
>JAISUI010000113.1 GCA_031272155.1 Tannerella sp.
AACGTGAACGGCGCCTTGGTTAAGACGCTTGCGGCAGGCGCTGTGAGCACGACATTGCCGCAAGGCGTGTACATCGTCAAGGTCGGGGAGGCGGCGCAGAAGGTAGTAATACGGTAGAAAGCAATGGGCTTATTGCCCTTGCCTTTCGGCGCTTTATAAGTATCGGCATCACAATAAGTTTATTCGCAGGAAAAGCGGGAGTGGCCGGATATTTAATTTTTTATCCCTGCTAATTTGGCCACTTCCGATTTTATGATTACTTTTGCCATGCAAAAAGATTGTATCACAAACGAAGATTCAGTTGAATATGAAAACAAAAACACGATTTCTCTTTGTATGGCTGTTTGCGACAGCGACTTTACAGGCGCAGATACTGACTCCGGTCAAATGGAACATCCGGCTGGCCGATACCGAATCGGTCGAAAAAGAAGTGACCTTTACGGCAACGATGGACAAAGGATGGCATCTGTATGATATGCATCTTCCGGAGGGCGGTCCGGTGTCCACAAGCATTACGTATGATAAGGTGCAGGGGGCGGAACTGGAAGGCGCGCCTGCGGCTTCCGTTGCACCCATGAAGGCGCACGACGAGATGTTTGACATGGAACTGCGCTGGTTTACGGACAGGGTAACGTTTACGCAAAAACTCAAAGTGACCGATGTGAAGAAATTCTACCTGACGGGCGAAGTGGAGTTTATGTGTTGCAACGACGAACAGTGCCTTCCGCCCGACCGTGTAACATTCACATTCGACAAGAGCTATGTCAGGAATACGCTGGCGTCAGACCAGCTGTCGGCGGGCGAAACCGTTGCCGACACTCCGCCGGAACCGGCCGGAGATACGGCAACCGCCACAGAGCTAAAACCCATGGATCCGGTTTCGTCCGGAACGAATGTCAGGATAACCGGAGCCAAACCGGCGCCGGGTGTTTTAAGCCGGTCGCCGGAACTGTGGACCCCGGTTATTGACGAATTAAAATCATACGGAGGTATAGCCGCAGATACGGTCAATGATTCAGCGCTTTATCTTTTCCTGGCCGGCTTGGTGGGCGGTCTGCTTGCGTTGGCGACTCCTTGCGTTTGGCCGATGATTCCAATGACGGTCAGTTTCTTCCTGAAACGCAGCAAAAAACGCCGGAAAGCCATTACGGACGCTATAATTTACGGATTGTCTATCGTCATTATCTATCTGGCGATGGGATTGTTGGTGACGGCGGCTTTCGGCGCAAGCGCACTGAATAATCTTTCGACAAACGCCATCTTCAATATTTTCTTTTTCCTGCTGCTGGTCGTTTTTGCCATATCGTTCTTTGGAGCGTTCGACCTCACTCTGCCGTCGTCGTGGACGAATCGGATGGATTCCAAAGCCGATTCTTCGTCCGGAATAGGGAGTCTCTTTTTTATGGCGTTCACACTGGTGCTGGTATCGTTTTCCTGCACAGGGCCTATTATCGGCACGTTGTTGGTAGAGGCTGCAGCCGATGGTGTGACGATTGGCCCGGCGGTGGGGATGTTTGGTTTTGCGCTGGCATTGGCCATTCCATTCGCCCTGTTCGCCTCCTTCCCCAACCTGATGCAACGAATGCCGAAGTCGGGCAGATGGCTCCGTGTAGTAAAAATATCGCTGGGATTCCTGGAACTTGCCCTGGCGCTGAAGTTCCTTTCCGTAGCCGACTTGGCTTATGGCTGGCGGTTGCTTGACCGCGAAGTATTTATTGCCCTGTGGATTGTGATTTTCGGATTGCTGGGTTTGTTCCTGCTGGGGAAACTTCGTTTCAAGAGCGAAAAGGGAGGTTATATGACGGTAACACGTTTGTTTATGGCGATCCTGTCGTTGTCGTTCGCCCTCTATATGATTCCCGGCCTGTGGGGCGCCCCGCTGAAGGCCATCAGCGCTTTTGCACCGCCGTTATATACGCAGGATTTCAACCTGTACGAAGGCGAAGTGCGCTCTGTTTATGAGGATTATGATGAAGGCATGGCGCAAGCTCGGAAAGCGGGCAAACCTGCACTGATTGACTTTTCGGGTTATGGATGCGTCAATTGCCGGAAGATGGAAGCTGCTGTCTGGACAGACCCGCGCGCCAAAGCATTACTTGAAGAAAAGTTTATCCTGATTTCCCTGATGGTGGATGATAAAAGCAAACTGCCCGCGCCGGTAACTGTCCGCGAAAACGACAAAAACCGGACATTGAAAAGCGTTGGGGATAAGTGGAGTTATCTGCAACGATCCAAATTCGGAGCGAATGCGCAACCCTTCTACGTCATACTTGATGCGGCAGGCCAACCGATTTCGCCCTCGTATGCGTTTGATGAAAACGCAACCAATTTTGTTCGCTTTCTTGAAAACGGACTGAAGAATTATTCCAAATAAACGCATGGATACGAAACAAAAAGAAGAGCGCATGGCTGCGTTTGGACGGCTGCTCGACATCATGGACGAACTGCGTGAGAAATGTCCGTGGGACCGGAAGCAGACCAATGAGAGCCTGCGCGCCAACACAATAGAAGAGACTTACGAACTGTGCGACGCTATTATGCAAAAGGATTCCGTTTCCATACGGAAAGAATTGGGGGATCTGTTGCTGCACATTGTATTTTATGCCAAAATAGGCGAAGAAAAGGGCGATTTTGACATCAAAGACGTATGCGAGAGTCTTTGTGAGAAACTGATTTATCGCCATCCGCACGTTTTCGGCAATGGTGCGGCAAACAACAGCAAGCAGGTGGAACAATCATGGGAACAACTCAAACTGAAAGAAAAGGGCGGTAACCGGACTGTGCTTGAAGGCGTGCCGACGGCGCTACCATCGTTAGTGAAGGCGTACCGGATACAGGACAAGGCGCGCAATGCCGGGTTCGACTGGGATATCCGCGAACAGGTATGGGACAAGGTGGCCGAAGAATGGAACGAACTGAAAACCGAAATAGGCCGGATGGATATTGCACGGATGGAAGAAGAATTTGGCGATCTTTTTTTCAGCCTTATTAACGCAGCCCGCCTCTATAAGATCAATCCCGATAATGCGCTTGAACGCACTAACCGGAAATTCATCCGCCGCTTTAATTATCTTGAAAAACAAGCCGCCTGCCGGGGACGCTCACTAAAAGAAATGACGCTGGCCGAAATGGATACGCTCTGGGATAAAGCGAAAGAGGAAGAAAATAGAGAAAATGGCGATTCCTGATACCAACCCGTTACCATCCGCCAATTATTTTCAGGCAGATATAGACTGCCGGCGCAGCCAGTAACGCGCTGTCTATGCGATCTAACAGGCCACCGTGACCCGGTAGCAACTTGCCGGAGTCCTTGACGCCATAGGTGCGTTTGAGCAACGATTCGATAAGGTCGCCCCATGTCCCGAACACAACAATGACAGCCGCCAGTATCACCCACTGCTGCCAACCCCCGAACAAGTCGGGAATATAATATGACATAACCAACGCAGATAAAAGGACAACAGACAGCCCTCCCGCAAAACCTTCCCACGACTTCAACGGCGAAACACGGGGAAAAAGCGGATGCTTCCCAAAAGAAGTTCCAATCAGGTAGGCAGCCGTATCATTCAACCATACAAACGCAAATATCAGCAAAATACAGCCGTAGGCATACGTCCCGGAGGCAAAGGCAATAAAGTTGAGCAACGACAATAAACCGGCAATGTAGAACTGCGCAAACAACTTCATCGCCCACTCGTGGACAGGATCGGATGTAACGCGATAAAGCCCTGCAACAAGCATATAAAGCAAAAAGAACAGATACGGCAAATAGACATAGCCGGCGACATTGCCCGCCGCATAAAAGAACGAAACAGCAAAGAGGTACACACCACCCGCAATTTCAATATACCGGTGCGCATCCTTGCGCCCCGTAAGCGCAAAAAATTCCCATAACGCCAACCCGGTTATCACCATAAACAAGCCCAAAAAACTGTATGGGTGAAACCATATCGCCCCACTGATTACCACTACATAAATGGCGCCCGTTAACGTTCGTTCTATCAGATTCTTCAATATAATAGCACTATTTTTCATCCGACGACACCTGCGGATTTTCAGGTATTTGCTGTTGATTTTCCTCTTGTTGCATAATCTCCTGCGAACGCGACACCCATATACGTTTGCCAAAAATCGGCTCCAAATCTTCCGAATAAATCACTTCCGATTCCAGAAGCCGTTCGGCAAGCATATTATGCTTTTCCGCATATTCCAACAGGATAGACTTGGCGCGTTCGTATTGCGTATTCACAAGCAGTTGCACCTCCTGGTCTATCTGTTTGGCGGTTTCTTCGCTGTAGGGCTTGGAAAATCCCCATTCCTGGCCGGTCGAATCATAATAATTCAAGTTAGGCAGTTGATCGCTCATTCCAAAATAAACAACCATGGCGTAAGCCTGTTTGGTGACCCGCTCAAGGTCGTTGGATGCACCCGTAGAAATCTCGCCGAGGAAGACCTCTTCCGCCGCCCGTCCGCCCAAGAGAGCGCACATTTCGTCGAGCAACTGCTCGCGAGTCGTAATTTGTCTTTCCTCAGGTAGATACCACGCAGCCCCAAGCGCTTTTCCGCGCGGCACAATCGTCACCTTCACCAATGGATTTGCATGTTCAAGCAACCAACTGAGCGAAGCATGACCGGCTTCGTGGTAAGCAATGCTTTTACGTTCCTTGGCCGTCGTGATTTTGGATCGTTTTTCCAATCCGCCCACGATTCGATCCACTGCGTTCATGAAATCGTCTTTTTGCACGGCGTTTTTTCCATTACGTGCGGCTATCAGCGCCGCTTCATTGCATACGTTGGCAATATCCGCTCCCGAAAAACCGGGCGTTTGACGCGCCATAAATTCAGGATCTACCGACTGATCCACCTTAATAGGACGCAGATGAACGCTGAAAATCGCCTTGCGCTCGTTCAGGTCGGGCAGTTCTACATGAATCTGGCGATCAAAACGTCCTGCCCGCAACAAGGCCTTGTCTAACACATCCGCCCGATTGGTGGCCGCCAGAATGATTACGCCACTGTTTGAGCCAAATCCATCCATTTCGGTAAGCAATTGATTCAATGTGCTTTCCCGTTCGTCATTACTGCTCAGATTCAGATTTTTCCCGCGGGCGCGACCAACGGCGTCAATCTCGTCAATAAAAACGATACACGGCGCTTTTTCCTTGGCTTGGCGGAACAGGTCGCGCACGCGCGAGGCGCCGACCCCGACAAACATCTCTACAAAGTCCGACCCCGACAACGAAAAGAACGGCACATTAGCTTCGCCGGCCACAGCTTTTGCCAACAGCGTTTTGCCCGTACCCGGAGGGCCGACCAGCAACGCACCTTTCGGGATTTTTCCGCCAAGTTCAGTGTATTTACCGGGGTTTTTTAGAAACGATACGATTTCTTCCACCTCCTGCTTGGCTTCCGCAAGACCGGCTACATCCTTGAAAGTAACCCGCGTATGCGATTCTTTATCAAAAAGCTGCGCTTTTGAACGCCCAATATTGAAAATTCCTCCGCCACCGCCAAGGCCACCGCCGGACATGCGCCGCCATAAAAACATCCATACCAGGATAATAATCGCTATCGGCGCAAGCGAACTCAACAAGTTCCAGAATACGTCATCGCCATCCTTAAAGCTGAGTTCTGCACTTACTTTCTTTTCTTCGACAAGCCTGTCATAAAAATCGGTAAACTTATCCGGCGACGGTATTTTGACATAGATTTGAGGTTCTACGCCATATTGCCGGGCTTCGTCGCCAAACACCAAATCCTTTTTGTCGCTTTTGACCGTTGCTTCAAGTAAGTTCTTTCGATTGTAAACAACCATACGATTAAACACATCTTCTTTAGCAAATCGCTGAAATTCAGTCCATCCCAATTCTTTGGTCGCTGCAAAATCATTCTTCAGAAAAAGCACAATCAGGCAAATCGCAATAATCCCGTAAATCCAATTGTAGTTGAACCGGAATTTCGGCTTGTTATTTTTCGGCAACGTTTGATTGCTATTATTTTCCATATCTGTCTTTTGTCATACTTTGTTATCTTTAATCCATATCCGGAATTACTGTAATCTTTGAATCTGCCCACAGATTCTCCAGATTATAAAACGACCGTTGTTCCGGTAAAAAAATATGTACAAGAACCGTGCCATAATCCATCCCTATCCAGGGAGAATTACGATTCCCATCCATCGAAATAAGTTTTTCGCCGGTATCCGTTCGGACAATATCCCATACGGAATCGGAAAGCGAAGACAGTTGATTTTGACTGTTTCCCTCACAAATCACCATGTATTCGCAGATGGCGCCGGGAATTTGAGTCAAATCAACCGTTGTTATTTTCTTGCCTTTCTTTTCCTGTAAGCCTTTGACTACGGCCTTCATAATCATTTTTGTTTGATCCATTCTTTCTTTTCTCATTTCGGCTGCAAAGATAACCATTTATTTAACGCAACGATAATTTCCGGCCATAATGATGGACGGATTGCTGTTTTGTTTTCTTCAAAAATCATATTTTAATAGTTTTAAAATCAGGCTCTTCCATTTCCATGAGATAGGTTTCTATATGACGTTTCTTTTTTTCTTCCAGTATTTCATTGATAGCAATCAGGATACCCGTTTCTTCCACGTCTCCAAATTCGCGGTTTATGGCAGTTCCAAACACACGCATCTTTGGCGAAAGATTCATGTACGCATTGACTAAGGGCGGAATGTCAAAATTTAATTTCCGCACTTCCTGATTGAGAATCTTGTAATTAAGTTTGAAATCATCATGGTGGAACAAGGCTTTCATCTTCTCCGTATTCGTATTGGTATGCAACGGATGGATTGGTCGAACAAGTTCTTCCGGGTCAGGAAAGTGATAGTTCAGGAAATACAGAATCATATTACGAGCTTCGACGTCGTAAGTATTGTACATCGTTACTTTTCCGTAAAAATATTTGAGTTTCGGGTCAATAACAGTCAATGCGCCTAATCCGTCCCACAGGTTGTCGAGGATAAACAATCCTTTAGAAGACCCTAAACGCGCCTGATAATCAACGGAAACAAACGAACGTCCCAATTCCACTGTATAGGGTAGATAATTCTTTAGAAAATGGGCGGAAAAATTGAACAGATGCGAAGTGGCCAGCAGTGGCTTTCCCTGCCCGTCAAATTTCACATCCGCACCGCACAGGAAACGGTATCCGCCCATGATCCGTTCATCCTGCGGACTCCACACAATCAACTGCCGATAGGCCTCGTCCATTGTATCAAACTCATCAATATCAGCCGGTAAGCCCGTACCGCCTCCATAATGCCGGAATGCAATTTCACGCAAGCGCCCGATTTCCCGCATCACATGCGGAGAATTTTGCGCCGTTATGATATATATCTCATTCCCAGACTTATTCGTTCGCCGGAGTCGTTTCTCAGGCGTTAATTCCTTCTTTAATATTTCCCGTTCTACAGGTTCGATAATATTTTGCACCATATTTTATTTGCACTTTAATGAATATACAGTCTGCCTGACCCATTCCGCCCATTCGGCGGATTTTCTGCTTCCGTCGAAGGTTTGCCAGGGAACAGGCTTCCCTATGTATATGTGAAATGTCTGATGGCTATTCCTGAACATTTCGTCCGGCAAATATAGCATTTCAATATTCATTTTTAGCCCTATTCGCTTACGAAAATTCGCCAATCGGTAAAAAAAATTTGAATTATGACCCTCAAAATACACGGGAATCACGTCACGTTGATAGGCTATTGCCTTCTGAATAAACGATTTTTTCCATTCCAAATCACAGATCACTCCTTTTTGCTTCCGAGAACACAATCCGGCAGGAAAAGTGATGATTTGTTGATCGGATGCAAAGGCTTCGTCCATCTGGCGGGCAGACATCCTGCTTTGCGAACCATGCTTGTTCACCGGCGCAAAAATAGACCTTAGATTGGGAATATACAGCAATAAATCATTGACTAAAAGAGTAATATTCTCGTAGTGCCGACCTAAAAGAGCCGCAAGACAAATCCCGTCCAATCCTCCCAACGGGTGATTGGAAACAAAAATGCACCGACGCCCATCAACCGGCAAATTTTCTTCACCGCTACATTCCAATGTCAGATCAAACTCTTTTACAAGCGCCTTCATGAATGTAACGCCTTCCAAATTTTTGTATCTCAGCAAGATTCCATTCAATTCATCTTGATGAATCACCCGTATCAGATATTTTACAATAAAGGCAGGCAGTCCACGGGCAAGGCGCGGCGCTTTCCGTCTCAACACTTCCTCTACGTCTATTGGTTTATTTTCTTCCATTTATTTTCTTGACATGCGGTTTATTGTCTATATTCAAACCCTAAACTTTCAACGGTTTGCCGGACGACATCGTCGCCGGGCGAGCCTTCAACGTAAGCGACGCCACCGGACAAGTCCACCTGTACGGACGTAACGCCATCCAGATTCGCAAGCGCCTTTTCCACAGTGGCTTTACAATGATTGCAAGTCATGCCGCCGATTTTATAAACAGTAGCCATGTTCGTTTTCTTTTTTAATTTGAGTGAATAAATTTTGTTTTGAATAAAAGCATTTATAATCAGACTGATAAGTACGACTGAGCAAGCCATATTGAACCACGAAAAGCCGTCATGATGATGAACATGCAGCAAATCATGATTCATTAGACTAATATCAAACCAATTAGCAGGCATCACATAATCTATCGCCAACCCAAACAACATGGCGCCCGCAATGATTGTTCCAATATAAATCAGCAATGTGCGCTTACCTAAAGCATTTCCAATCAACATAATAGACGCAATGCTTGTGGCAGGACCCGCCATCAGGAAAACAAGCGCTGCGCCGGGAGAGAGACCTTTCATCATCAGCGCAGCTGCTATAGGAATAGAGCCTGTCGCACAAGTATAGGTCGGAACGGCTACCGCAAGCACTATCAGCATATTAAGCAAAGGATTGTGGAGATAAGTCGAAAAAATGCCGTCGGGCAAAAAAATGGCAATTAGCCCTGCAAATAAAATACCAATAATCAACCATTTACCAATATTTTGAAGCATCTCCACAAAAGCGTAATACAAAGCCTGCATAAACTTGCTTTTGCCCTCATAATTAGCCTCTTCCTTGCAGTTGATAATGTCATTAGCCGAAACAGTTGCATCGAATCTGTTAGTCGCCGCACCTCCCGCCAACCCTGTAATAAAAGCCGCGAGCGGGCGTATGATGGCAAAAGGCATCCCCAGCAGCGAACAGGTAGCCGCGATGCTGTCAACGCCCGTTTGCGGAGTGGAAATCAGGAACGAAACGACAGCGCCCTTGCCTGCACCTTCTTTGCGAAGCGCAATGCCAGCAGGAATAACCCCACACGAGCAAAGCGGCAACGGCACACCTGCCAATGCAGCCCATAATACCGAACGAAAAGTTGGCTGCACAATATGCCCGATATATTTTTCTTTCGGTACATAAGCCTTGAGCAAACCCGCTATCAGAAAGCCCAGTAACAAATAAGGAGACATTTCGTTAAGCAGCGTTATAAATGGCATTATATAGTGCATCTTGCTAATTTTATGACGCACCGACAAATACGGCGCTTCAGGTCACTCCATGCAAGCAGGGGAAGACCTTCATGGCCTGCCCCTGCTTCATTGTTTATCAACTTTATAACTTTTATCTGCAGGAAAACCTATTCTAAATACAATTCAATAACAGGCACTTCCGTATCAGGCTGTTTGACCGGCAACGACAGCACCACGTCTTTCTCATTTTCATCTTTACTTTCCGGACGGAAGCGAATCTCCGAGCCGTCGTTCAGCAATTGCGCATACTTGATTTTTCCGTTAAATCCCTTCAAATGCAAAGCATTGAACGGCCAATCAAGTACATGAACATAAAGTCGTTTCGTCTGCGGATTGTACGTCAGCAGGCAATTGTCGGGTTTAGGGAACTCGTCGGGCGCTTGTGTACAGCCATAAATCGAACGACTGTTTAGTTTCATCCATTTCCCCATGCCTTCAAGACGTTCAGTGGCACGAGCATCAAACGTTCCGCGCGCCGTGGGACCAACATTAAGCAACAGGTTACCGCCTTTGCTCGTCGTTTCAATCAACATCACAACCAATTGACGCACACTCTTCCACGAATATTCGTCACGGTAATATCCCCACGAACCGGAGAAAGTCTGACACGTTTCCCATGGCACCCGTTCCCCACGCACTTTCGGCCATTCGGTCGGCATGAACTGTTCAGGCGTTTGGAAATCCCATCCCCAGTCAGTATCATTGAGGTCTAAACGATTATCTACAAGTATATTCGGTTGCAATTGACGGATAACTTTCAGCAAGCCTTCGGAATCCCACTCTAAATGGCCTTTTCCGTTATCGCCCGGATACGAAAAGTCCAGAAACAATTCGTCTATCTGCCCGTATTTTGTCAATAATTCAGTGAGTTGATCCTTCAAATACTGTTGATATTTTTTCATATCGCGTTTCTCGTTGGCCTCTTTCCGTTTCTCCGGGTCGGTTGGACCGTTCGGGTGAAGCCCGTCATACGTAAAATCGGGATGATGCCAGTCAATCAGTGAATAATAAAAGCCTATGCGGATGCCTTCTGCACGGAATGCATCTACCAGCATTTTAATCAGATCTTTTTTGTACGGCGTGTTGGTCACTTTGTAGTCCGTATATTTGCTATCAAACAGGCAAAATCCTTCGTGATGCTTCGTCGTGATTACCACATACTTCATGCCTGCCTCCTTCGCTTTAGCCGCCCATTCTTTCGGATCATACAAATCCGGATCGAAATGTTCAAAATACTTCTGATAATCTTCATCGGGTATTTTTTCATTGTGCTTCACCCACTCATGACGAGCAGGCAACGCATAAAGTCCCCAATGGATAAACATGCCAAAGCGGTCGTGCGTCCACCACGCCATCCGTTTTTCTTTTTTCTCTTTCGTTTCTTTGGCCCATGCAGGCGTTGTTTCCTGCGCCGTTACCATACTGCTGATGGCAATAAAGGTCATTACCAGACCTGTCAATACAGTTCTTTTCATTTGAGTTTAATTTAAAAATTTAATTTAATATATTAGATAATACTATTTTAGCCACTAAACAAAACCATTTTTTTATTCGTATGATTCATTTTGACCTTGTAAAGATAATGCGAATTTTTTAATGCACAAAATTTACGGCATTTTTTTAACATCCGTATTTTTTTTCTACATTTGCAGTTAATTTGGAATGGTATTGTCAATGAGAAATATTTTAGTTATAGGTTCCACAGGGCAAATCGGTTCGGAATTAACGATTGCACTGCGAAAATGTTATTCAGGCGCTCATGTTGTGGCCGGATATATTCCCGGAGCCGAACCTGCGGGTGAAATAGCAGAATCGGGTCCGTCCGCCCTTGTAGATATTACCGACATCCGTCAGATTGCAGATGCCGTAACAACTTATCAGGTGGATACGATTTATAATCTGGCGGCGCTGTTGTCGGCTACGGCGGAAAAGAAACCGCAGCTGGCATGGCATATTGGAATTGACGGCTTATTTAATGTATTGGAGGTGGCGCGTGAAAAACATTGCGCCGTGTTTACGCCCAGTTCCATTGGCGCTTTTGGCGACGGCGCCCCGAAAAAACATACTCCGCAGGACACTATCCGTAATCCGCATACGATGTACGGCGTGACCAAAGTGGCAGGCGAACTGCTAAGCGACTACTATTACAAACGTTATCAGGTAGATACGCGATCGGTACGTTATCCCGGATTAATTTCATACAGGACGCTTCCGGGGGGAGGGACAACGGATTACGCCGTCAGGATTTTTTATTCGGCCATTCATGGCGAATGTTTTGAATGTCCTGTGAAAGCCGGTACATTCATGGATATGATGTATATGCCTGATGGTATCCATGCGGCAATTCAACTGATGGAAGCCGATCCTTCGCGGTTGAAACACCGGAATGCGTTCAACGTGGCTTCTATGAGTTTTGATCCGGAAATTTTGTACCGACAAATTAAAAAATATGCGCCCGCATTGACAATGAAATACAAAATTGATCCGCTGATTCAGGAAATTGCCGATTCGTGGCCTGACTCAATGGACGATACCTGCGCTCGCGAAGAATGGGGCTGGCAGCCGCAGTATGACCTTGATACCATGACGCGCGACATGCTGGAAAAATTATCCGCGAAATATGGCATAAAAACTTTAATTTAAGATTATTATAACAAGAATTGGATGGAAGAAATACTAACTTATGAACGTGATTTATTCTTTTGGCTCAACGGAACGCATACTGCGTTTCTGGATACGGTAATGTGGTCTTTTAAAGGGGTGTATATTTGGTTGCCTGCGTTTTTTGTTCCTGTTTATTTCTTTTTCCGGCGGCGCAGGGAATGTTTACCGGCCACCTTGGCCATTTGCCTGATGTTTGCATTAGCCTGCGTCATCCCCGCTTATTTTTTCAAGCCTGTTTTTGCCCGTTTCCGCCCGACAAATCACCCTCTGTTTATGGATTATATCACATTACTGAATGGTTACAAGGCGGGCGGATTGTACGGTTTCATCTCAGGTCATGCGACCAATGCGTTCGGATATGCCACCCTGTCTTCTCTGCTGGTCAAAAACAGAATTTACACGTTTGCTATTTTCCTGTGGGCGATTTTGATGGCCTATTCACGTGTATATATGGGCGCCCACTTTCTTTCGGATGTCGTAGCCGGACTGTTTGTCGGAATCTTGCTCGGATGGGCGATTTATGCGCTGTACAGGTATTGGATATCACGTCATACTATAAATCACTGTATTTCATAGCGATGAAACATTATTATTTATTCACTGGATTATTCCTTATATGCTGGTGCAATGCACACGCACAGGACGACGCGTCGGCCACATTGTTGTCCGCCGGTTTTGGGCATGTTTCTATTGCAGATACAACGGCTTTGGATATCCACCTGAGCAATCTCTTCTATACATCGGAAGAAGGCGGAACGAACATATTCCGGTCTCAAGGCGCAAAATTTGCGATTCCGGCCGTCTGCATCACCTACGGATTGATCGCACGGGATAACAATTCGCCCATTCGACGATTCGACAGATACATTGGAAATCAGGTGGATGAGCACATTAAACATCCTTTCCGGATAGACGATTACCTGCAATACATGCCTGCAGTTACCGCTTACGGACTGGATTTTCTTCCCGCTATTTCGGCAAAACATAATTTCAGGGATAGAACATTGGTCATGGCAACTTCCTACCTCACAACGCTTATCATAGTGCAATCCGTCAAATATCAGGTGGATGAAACCCGTCCGAACGGACATGGATACAGTTCTTTCCCATCGGGACATACGGCAGTTGCATTCACCGGCGCACATATTTTATATAAAGAATACAAGGACCAGTCTCCCTGGATTGGTATCGGCGGTTATGCAGCGGCGACGGCGACGGGCATTTTCCGCATCACCAACAAAGCGCACTGGGTAAATGATGTGGTAACCGGTGCAGGAATCGGACTACTGAGTGCCGAGGTAGGCTATATGATGCTTCCCGTATGGCATAAACTATTTGGTATTCAAGAAAATAAAGGCCAAATGGTCATAATGCCTGCCGCGTCTTCCAGAAGCATGGGAGTGGGAATGGTCTATATTTTTTGAGATTTATTGCAAAAATATCTGGGTTTAAAAGCTTGTAATCCCGAAGAAGTTCGTATTTTTGCGACCCCGAACGATCATATCAACCGTAAAAAAACAGGAATACGGCGGGAAATAATGAGTATAAACCGATTATAAAAAATTGATTTTGAAATGGTAAAGAAAATTGGGAATTTAATCCCGAACACTTTTTTTATTGCAAAAGGCAGTGGCGATTCTGATTTGGAAAAGCACGCCGGTTCCTATCACATGGCATTGTATGATGCCGGTATTGCGGACTTCAACATCATGACGTATTCGTCTGTTATTCCTGCTACGGCGCATTTGGTAACGATGGACGAGATTGATCTGCCGCCATTTGGCTCAGAGTTGAAGACCATCATGGCCATGTCGCATGGTTATCAGGATGAATTTGTTTCGGCAGGCATCGTCTATGCGTGGATGTACAAGGATGAGAACTTTGACGAAAAACTCGGCGGTCTGGTCTGCGAAGTCAGCGGTCGCTATCGCATCGAAGAGCTTGAATCGCGTTTAATTCGCGTAATCAATGACTTACACCAGAAAACGTATGGCAAATACTATTTAGGCGACCTGAACTTTGTAACGGAAGGTATCACAATTGAAAAACGTTACGGCACCGCGCTTGCTGCACTCTGTTTTACGGATTTTCTGTTGCCGGAAATAAAATAACCCGAAACTATCTCTCCTGGATAGTCCCTCCGACGATATCGAGCAGTTCACTTGTAATGGCCTGTTGGCGCGATTTATTATAGACGAGAGTAAGATCGTCTATGAGTTCGTCGGCATTATCGGTAGCCGTCTGCATGGCCACCATCCGGATGGCATGTTCTGAAGCATTGGAGTGAAGCAGGGCGGTATATAGTTGCAATTTAAGCGTTTGTGGAATAAGCGCAGCCGTCAATGCCGTACGGTCAGGTTCAAAAATATAGTCCGTAGCGGGTGGTGTCATTTCGCGTTCTTCGGCAAATGAGGCCAGTGGCAGAAACGGCTCGCAGACAAGGTATTGCTTCCCGACACTTTTGAACCGATGATAGATCAAGTCCACACGGTCAATCTCCCTTTTTTCAAACAGGCCAATGAGTTCCTCGGCCAGCGCCGCCAGTGGGTCGTAGCCTGATGCACCGGATAATTTCAAGTAATTACGCGATACGCTTAAGCCCTCACGATGCGCAAAATCATATACCTTCTTGCCAATGGTGTAGAGCGTCGTTTCTACTTTACGGTCACTGAAAGCAGCCATCGTCTTTTCCAGTTCGCGGATGATGTTGGCATTAAACGTGCCGCAAAGTGCATTATCGGATGCAAAGACGATAATTGCCACCTTCTGCAACTTCCGTTGTTCACTCAACGGCGAACCAAACTCACCCGACACAAGGCTGTCCATAATTGACTGTAACGCTTTGGCATACGGAAACATGTTCCGCAAAACGCTTTGCGCCTTATGCAATTTCGACGATGAAACCATCTTCATCGCTGAAGTGATTTTACGCGTACTTTGGATGGATACGAGGCGTCCCTTTATTTCCCTGAGTGTTGCCATATCATTTTATCGTCACCATTTATTAATCCAATTACGTCGTTTCCGTAACTAAAGAAGCTGGCGCAATCTCCGCTGCCACTTTTTCGATGGCGGTGGTTACGCTGTCGTCGAGCTGTCCTCGTTTGAGGGGGGTGAGGATGTCGTCTTTGTGGTGCATCCTGAGGGCGTTGAGGAAGGCTTGCTCGAACTGGCTCACTTGGTCGAGCGCGACGTTTTTCAGCAGTCCGTGCGTGCCGCAGTAGAGGACGGCGATTTGCTCTTCGACGGGCATGGGCGAGTATTGCGGCTGGATAAGCAACTGCTTGTTTTTCTGCCCTTTATCTAT
>JAISUI010000032.1 GCA_031272155.1 Tannerella sp.
ACTTTATATTCGAACTCCACGGAACGGTTATACGAGACCGTTTGCGGGAATTTCTCTCCGTGATAAGCCTTTATATTGTTGATATAAAACGATTTAATATCTATGCAATGGTTTTGATGGAACGTGAACATGATTATTACTTCGCCGTCGGACATAGTAAATACCTATTACGCGATTTCTTGTCTGCGTCTGCCCACAGAACGTGTCCTGATCTGCATTTTTTAAATTCCTTGCAAAATTCGTCCATAAAGTGAAAAATTTCTACTATATTTGCACACGATTCCGTATAGTCCAACAAAAGGGATGCAAAAGATAAATTTTTGTAATATGAAAGATATAAGCGTTCACATATTAATAGTCCTGAACATGATTACGGGGATGGTCGCCTGCTCGTCGAAAGCGGAGAGGCGCAATTTTGCCGGCATTCCCTTTGCCGAGGGCGATATTGTTTTTCGCAAGGGCATGGGGATGAAATCGCAGGCTGTGATACGGGTTGATTCGTTGGGGCTTTTCAGTCATAGCGGCATCGTCGTCAGGGTGGATTCATGCTTCAAAATCGTACATATCACGCCCGACGAACGGCAAAATGGCGAGACCGAAGATATAATAAAGATGGAATTGCCCGAAACGTTTTGGGGAACAGACAAGGCGCAACGCGGCGCAGTTTATCGCTTGACAGACAATGACTCTGCCCCTCATACAGCGGCGCATCACGCACTGCGTTTACTGCATAAAGGCATTGTTTTCGACCACGATTACGACCTGACGGATTCAACCAAACTGTATTGCACAGAGTTGATTTGGTACGTTTATTGGTTGGCGGGGACAGATATTTCGTCAGGCAAGCGCAGCTTGTTGAAAAATATGCCAATGTCTTCGGGAACATATATCCTTCCATCGGATATCTATACGAACAGCGAACTTAATTTGATTTTTCATTTTTAAACCATAATTATATGTATAAGAAAATTAATATTTTAATAATCGCGACTGCGCTTTGTATGTTAGCCGCAAGTTGTACGGACAGCAAAAGTCCGTCAGGAATTGCCGAATCCTTCTTGCACCTGATGGTGAAAGGCGATTTTGATAAGGCGATCGAATTTTATGCTGCCAACAGTGAAGATGGCAGCATGATACTGATGTTTAAGGATAAAATCAAGGCCAGTTTGCGGGACGACAAGATCAAAAGTTACAAAATCGTTTCGGAAGAAATTTCTGACGACGGGAAAAGGGCGACAGTCACCTATACAACTATCAGTAGTAACGGGAATACCAAAAGCGGTAAAGTGAAATTTGTAAAAAGAGACGGCGTTTGGAAGATAAAAGACGATTATAACAAATAATCAAAATCCGAAAGGTCGAATCCATCTACAGGCACACAAGCAGAAAAACTCGAAAAAATTGGTGTTCAGAAATGGATTTCTTTGTATCTTTGCGGCATCGAAGGGTGGTCGGAATGGAGACGAACCGGATTTCCAAAAGAAATATCCGTGATTCCTCCAAGAGGGTTGCCATCGGCGAGCAATATTAATGAGGGCCCAGACGAATTCCATATCCTCAGAATGAACAAGTTTATAATTCTGTTCAATATCAGGATGCTGTTGCCCGTCAGGGAACCGACGACATGCTTATGCGAGTATGGTGGGATAAATGAAATAAATAAGAAAAAGATAAGAAAATGAGATTAGTAAAAAAATCGTGGCCGTGCATGTTCCTGTTACTTATGGCATGTACGAACGGTGCGGAAAAACCGCTTTCAGGAATTAAACACGTTTTTGTCATTGGGATAGACGGCATGAGTTCGCAGGGGCTAAGGACTGCCGAAACGCCCAATATGGACTATATGATGGCAAACGGAACGGTTTGCTGGAGTGTTCGGACGGTACTGCCATCAGTCAGTGCACCTAATTGGGCGTCTATGTTGGCTGGTGCAGGAACAGAGGTGCACGGAATTACCTCCAATAACTGGAAACCGGATCAGCATACTCTTGAGCCTGTTGCTACCAGCGGCGAACACAATATGTTTCCAACAGTAGTTTATGTGGTCAGAAAACAACGTCCGGAAGATAAAATCGGAATGATTTATCATTGGACGGGATTTGGCATTTTATTTGAAAAAGGAATCGCTTCTGTTGATATAAATTGTAAGACTCAAATGGAAACAACCCAGGCGTTGGCGGATTATATTCGTTCGGAAAAACCGACCTTCACCTTCACGCAGCTGGATGATGTGGACCATGCAGGCCATGAGTTCGGACACATGACGGAAGAATATTTAAAATCCATACAGGAAGTTGATCAGTGCGTTCATCTTATTTATCAGGCCGTTAAAGATGCCGGCATAGAAAATGAATCGCTTATTATGATTGTATCTGATCATGGCGGGATCGGTAAGGGACACGGAGGCAATACGTTGGAAGAGGTTACGACGCCCGTCATATTGTACGGAAAAAATGTGAAGAAAAATCATGAAATCGCATTGCCGGTGTATATGTATGACGTCGCTCCGACCATTGTATATGCTCTGGGGTTGAAAGCGCCTTCCATCTGGAGGGGAAAAGCGATGCGCTCCGCTTTTTGTGGATATGAGGATGCCGAAGAGCCTTTTACCATAAAAAAATAAAGCATGATTTTATCATGGATTGTTTCATGATTGTTGAAAATCTGCATTGAGTTTAATAAACATCAAAAAAGCAGTAACACAAAAACAGGCGCTATGTCCTTAAAACGTTTTGGAGTTTCTTTGGAAGATGAGTTATTGGAGGCGTTAGACCAATACGTGGAAGGGAACAGGTTTGCCAATCGTTCCCAAGCTATCCGTTTCCTGATTGAAAAGAATGTGGCGGAGAGAAAATGGCAATGCGATCACATCGTCGCGGGTACTATTATTATTATGTATGACCAGACCCAAAAGAAAATCGCTTCCCGTATTTCGTCCATCCAGCAACATTATCAGGATGTCATCCTTTCGTCGTCGCAATATTACCTGAATGACGAATTTTGCCTCCACATCGCGACCGTTACCGGTACTGCCCACAGACTGACGGAGTTATCCGATCAGCTGATTTCCATTAAAGGCATCCGGCATGGAAAATTGGTGATGAGTCGAGCGGATTAATTTCTTTTAACTTTTAAAAGTGACACGATTTCACCAAAACGTGCTACTTTTGTATCGCATTCAAAATGTGCTAAAAAATCATGAGGAAAAGTTTGTTTTTTTTAGTCGGATACTGCTTGTGTTTCGGACTTTATGCGATAGACGACGGCGATACGCCCGTGGATACAACCATTTTATTGAAACAAGTTGTCGTATCGGCCAATAAGATTCAGGTGAACCGCAACAGCGTGCCGTTGAGTATTTCGGTGATTAACAGGGAAGAAATTGAAGCCAGCAGTGAATCGGCATTGCTGCCGGTATTGTCGCAGCGCGTGCCAGGGTTGTTTGTTACGCGGAAAGGCATAACAGGTTTCGGCGTGAACAGCAATTCGGCCGGAACGGTGAATATCCGAGGCATTGGCCAAAGTAACAAAGTATTGATGCTGTTCGACGGCCAGCCGCAATGGGCGGGCGTTTTCGGACATTCGTTGCCGGATACGTATGTAGCTTCGGATGTGGAACGGGTAGAAGTCATCCGGGGGCCAGGCTCGTTGCTCTATGGCTCCAATGCAATGGGCGGCGTCATCAATATCATCACCCGCCGGCAGAAACAGGAAGGACGTCAAACGCAGGCGCGTCTGATGTATGGTTCGTACAATACGCAAAAATACATGATTAACAACGGATATAATGTTGGCAAATTCAGCAGTTTTATATCCGTCAATCATGATCGAACGGACGGGATTCGCGAACATTCGGATTTCCGGATGACCAATGGGTTTGCCAATCTTGGTTATGCGTTCAGCGATCATTACAATCTCAAAGGAAGTGTTAGCGTAGCCAAGTATAAAAACCAGAATCCCGGTCCTGTGGACAATCCGATTCAGGATAATATCATGGACGTGCTGCGTGGAACGGCATCTGTCAGCCTGACCAATACACACAAGAAATCGAGCGGCGCCATTCAAGCGTTTTATAATTGGGGACATCACGATATAAACGACGGATACCGGCCGCAAAACAATCAGCAACCTCGCACTTTCCGCTTCAAGTCGGACGACCACAATGTCGGGATTTTACTCTATGAAACGTTTCGTCTCTTTGAGGGCAACAGTTTTACGGCAGGTATGGATTACAAAAACTGGGGTGGCCATGCGTGGAATGACACCATTCACGGGAAAATCGGCGAGATCATAAACCGCTCGGTAAATGAATTGGCGGGCTATATGATTGTCCAACAGGATTTTTTTAACAAACTGAGCCTGAATGCAGGCTTTCGCTACGAACACAACGACGCATACGGCGGCAAGTGGACGCCGCAGGCGGGACTTACCTTCCGTCCTTTTGAAGGAAACACGATGAAAGCCTCCTATTCAGAAGGTTATCGCAGCCCTAACATTCGTGAATTGTACATCTCCTATCCGCCCTATTCAATGGCTAATCCCGACCTCAAACCTGAAAGTATGAAAAACTATGAGATTTCGATCGGACAATCTTTCGCTGATCATGTTTTTTTTGCTGAAATCACCGGTTTTTATTTGGAAGTCAAAGATTTGATTGCCGGAGTACAGGGAACGTTGACTAATGTGGACAAGATATACAATAAAGGCATTGAAGCGGAAATAGCGTATTATCCGATGAAAAATCTCTGGTTCACAGCCAATTTCAACCAATTGCATACCAGCAAGTCGCTGGAGGGAGCGCCCAAACGAAAGTTTTTTATGGACGGAACTTACATTTTCCGTCGCCTGACGTTGAATGCGAATGTGGAATCCATTGCCCGGCTGCAAAAAATCGGGGGTGAGGAAGACGATAAGATATGTTATGCATTGCTAAATGCCAAAGTGTCTTATCTGTTTGGCACAGAAGATAAAGGAGTTAAATTATTTGTGAAAGGAGAAAACCTGACCGGAAAATCGTATGAAATCCTGAAAGGTTTTCCGATGCCGAAAATAACTATTATGGGGGGTATTCATGCAACATTTTAGGACATATATTATAGCAATTATCGGGATGATTTGTTCAACTTGTACTTCCCGCACTTCTTTTGAAGAAGATGTAAAAAGGGCTGTTAATGAGCAAATAAAGGTCTATCCGGAATCGTCGCTGCGCGATTTGTACAAGAATTTCTTTCAGGATCGTTTCGGCCCGGGACACCTGATTGCCGACACAGCTGCCGCCGCCAAATACCTGCGTCATGAACTGGCCTCCTGCGATGAATCGGTGAGCGTATCTTATGAACCAACAGGGTGGCAGGGTAACTTTTATCGTGTTAATCTGTCGGTCGTTAAAGAGAATCTTGTGCCTTATGAGCTGTATCTTGACGCATTTGTCCGGAGCGCTAACAGCGTCCGACCGCTTTCGTCCGACGAATGGCAAAAAGAATGGAACAAGATTGACGCCGTCATCCGCACGATGCACCTGTCGCTGACTAACGAAGACAGCGATCGCTCGGAAATCAATGATTTGCTGGAACGCGGCGACTATGTGATGCATCACAGCGATCGTTTTGAAACTGCGTATCATCCGCACTATCGTATTATAGAGAAGCAAATATTTAAAAAAGAGATACTTCCATATCTCATTTCACAACAGGCAACGATGAGAACGGATTAAAATCCCCAGATATTTCGGGTGATCCAGAAAACGATGACAATCACGAGAATACTCATGATAATGGCCGGCGTCTGTATCCGGTATGGCCAGGTAGAGGCAGGACGGATACGCTGCACAATCTTGCCTGCAAACAACAGCAGGATATATGGAATAGCACAGGTCATCAGTGCGTTATACTGTAATGCTCCGACAATATTCAGGTGTATCAATTGATGGATTGCCCGTTGCGAGCCGCATCCGGGGCATTTAAAGCCGGTCAACATCAGGAACAGACATTTGGGAAACAATGCCGACAACGACGGGTCGAAAACAAAATACACGACCGTCGCTGCAATAATCACAAGCGGGATTGCTGCAGATAAAAGTAATTTTCTTTTCATTCGTTTTGAGATGTCATTTACAGATTATTAATACAATTTACAGTGCCACTTCATCCGCCACTTGGAGTAGTGCTTATCTTTTTTGCTGCTTTTTGAAAACACAAAGATACAAATAATATTATTGAGAATTGAGAATTTTGAATGAATATTTTTAACTGGAAACTATGATGATTTTTTTGTGAAAAGCAGAAAAAATACTACTTTTGCACAAAAACAAATTTTATCAATGAGGACATTATTTTATATTTGCTTGTTGCTTGTTTCTTTTAAGGCGTTTGCAGCAGACGACGTTTACGAGAAGCTGTTTGCTGAGTTGCGGAAATATGCTGTTGTGCGCGGGGAGTACAGGGATAGCGACTTTCCTGTTTTGACCGGAAATATGGCTATGGGCGGGCTGACCGACCCACTTGGGCGGGGTATCTATAATATAGAGGTTAATGACCTTTATCTCAATGAGAAAGGGCGCGTAATAGGTCCGGGAATGATGCTGAAAATGATGCAGTTTGCCGGACGTAGCCCGCAGGCATACAGTCAGAAATACGACTTGG
>JAISUI010000047.1 GCA_031272155.1 Tannerella sp.
TGGATTGATGAATTTGGCGTAAAATACAGTGCAGACAGGAAAAAATTGATATCCTGTCCATACAACTGTAATTTAACCACTTATACGATAAATGCCGGATGCGAAGTGATTTGTGATAAAGCTTTTTATGGTTGCAGCCGTCTGACTACATTGATAATTCCCAATTCTGTAAAGGCAATCGGAGAAATGGCTTTTTTGGGCTGCAACAATCTGACAACCATCTATGTGAGTTGGGAAGATCCAACTATAGTGTCAGGTCTTATTCATTTCCCTGATAAGGCTGTCTTTTATTTGCCTTATGGAATAAGAGTGGACTGGTATAAGAGAATGGGAATGAAGACCGCAACAGCGAGATTGACCGAATTACATCCAATAAATAGCGTGACAGAATAAGAAGGATGAAACAAACCCTCCATGTCAAAACGGGCGCATTACTCGCTTTGACATGGAGAAATCATAATAGGCGTTTGTCTGATTGTAAAAGAATGTTTCACGCAGGTTGCCGGTACCGAAATAGAGAACTTATACTACAATAAACCAATTCCTTACGGCTTCAAAATCACCTTGTTCAAATTACCTTCGCGGTTGTAGAGTTTACGGAACCACTCGGCGCCTTCGCTTAAGGGGGCTACTGCCGAAATCATGTCATCCACTTTCAAAGCGCCGCTTGCAATCAGATCTAAAACCATCTCATACTCGCCATTGATAGCGCAACTGCCCTGCACGCGAATCTCCTGTGTAACAATTTTTTGCAACGGAAACTCAATCACCGGCGTCACATTGCCTACCAGCACCGCCGTAGCGCCCTTGCGGAGCGTGTCAATCATTGCATTGACAGTGGCAGAGATGCCTATCGCCTCGAAGCCGTAATCGGCGCCGCGTCCCTTAGTCAGTTTGCGAACATCTTCTGTAACAGCCTTTTCCTTCGAGTTCAGAGTAACAGTAGCGCCATAACGGGAGGCCATTTTCAGTTTCTCGCTGTCAATATCCACTGCGATAACGGGCGTTGCCCCTGCCGCTTTCAACATGCTGACAATGAACGTCCCTATCATTCCACTGCCAAAAACCACCGCACTGTCGCCCGCCTGAACACCGGACAATTTGACCGCATGAGCCGCCACAGCAGCCGGTTCAACCATTGCCGCCTGCTCAAAACTGACGTTATCGGGTATTTTATACAAAATATGCTGGGGAATAGCAAGATACTCTGCGAAAGCGCCATGACGCTTATATTCCTTCGGCGAAACGCCAACTACCTCGCGCCCTTCACTAAGGTTATAGCGTCCTTTGAGCGTAAACCAATCGTCTAAGGGATAGACTGTTGAGTCGAACGTAACGCGATCGCCCACATGCCAGCGAGTGACTCCTGCACCTGTTTCCACAATTTCACCCGAAGCCTCATGCCCCATAATGATAGGCGTTTGCCGGCGTCCGGTACTGCCATCCATACCATGCACGTCGCTGCCACAAATGCCACACGCTTTGACGCGGATTAATACTTCGCCCTCTTTCGCTTTCGGTTCAGGCATGTCTTTGTAAACTAACTTGTTGTATTCTTCTAATACTAATGCTTTCATAATTAATTAATGATAAATAATTGATAATTAGATGCTTTTCACACAGCCTTTGCGAATAATCAGATTGGCAAAACCTTCCGATTCGCCGGTAGCCACTACGCAATAGGCTTTTGTCGCCCGCTCATAGAAATCCGGTTTGGGAATGGCAAGAAACTGCTTGTCGCCATCGGGATAACGACCAAGAATTTCTTTATAACGGTTCCAGACTTTTGGCTCCGCATCGCCACGGTAGTTCATCAGCACAGCCGTAAAGTCCACTGCATAATCCAGCGGAAACAATGGCAGAATGGCCTCGAGCAAAGCCGTAATGGTATGCCCGTCGGCGCGGATCAGGCGCTGCGCATGAGATGCGGCCGGGAAATTGCTGTCGCCGAAAACGATTTCATCGCCATGCCCCATTTCGGCAAGAATTTTCAGCAGATCGGGTGAAATAATTCCACTAATTCCTTTTAACATAACTCAATAAATTCTGCTTTTCGACGAATGTTCGTAATAGTCAGGATTAGCGCCAAGAATATCAAGCACGGGCTGGCTGATTTTGTCAATCAACTGTTCTGTTTCGTCCGAAATTTCGAGCGAACAGGCTTCTACGTTCATTTTCAATTCATTGATATTGCGCGATCCGACCAAAGTTGAAGCCATAAACGGCTTTTTCAGAATCCAGGCGATTGCCAACTGAGCAATGTGGATATTCAAGTCGGCAGCGATTTGGCGCAAAGCGTCAACCACTTCAAAAATTTCCTTTTCTGCACCCGCTTCATAATGACGCGAAGTACCCATACCGCGTTCCTGCGAAAAATGCCGCGAATGTGCCTGATGAGAAGGTACGTCCTCAACGGTTTTGAAGATGCCGGCCAGCAAACCCTGCTGCAAGCCCATAGAACCGATGATGCTGATATCGTTTGCCATGCAGTAGGGCGCAATTTCCGGCTCAATGGCACGCGAAACAATGTTGTAGGGCATCTCGTTTACGTCCACCTGTACGCCTGTCTGTACCACCTCTTCCATCTGGGTGCGGCCAAAATTGCTCATGCCGATGGAACGGATAAGGCCTTCCTTTTTCAGGTCATTCAACTGTGCATAAGCCTCTTCCACGGTAGGAGGAGCGGCAATAACGCTCTGGTCGGAAGTGAAATGTTCAACGGCCAATTTGTTGATTGGCCAGTGAAGCATGTAAACATCCATATAGTCCATGCCAAGGCGCTCAAGGCTGGCGACACAATGTTCGCGTACCTTGTGACAGTTAGACGGTCCGATTTTAGAAATCACAACTGCTTCATCGCGACGGCCTTTGAGAGCCTTGCCCAACGAACGTTCGCTTTCGCCATTGTTGTACATCTCGGCCGTATCAAACGTATTAACCCCAAGGTCAAGTGCGGCATTTACCACACTGTCCACGTCTTTTTGCGATTGCTCGCCCCAGTATTCGCCACCGCCGAAAGGCCAGCATCCTACTGTCATAGCGGATACCTGAATATCCGACTTCCCAAGTTTTTGCTTTTTCATTTTACCTAAAAAATTAAATCTATATTGTTTTTAAAATTATTCTACTGACTGTTTTTATTTTTCAATACTTCTTGATTTTCAGCCTTTTTTAAATTGATAATGACCGGTTTCGGACGCACAATCTGCACATCAATCGCATCAAATACATTTTGCGCGGTAGTAATTGTACTGTCCACAGGCACAAGGCGATGATCGCCATCTTCCCACAATGACATCATTTCCGCACGAGGCGTGTAATGATTCCCTTCAACGGCCTTTATATCCATGCGATAAAGCAAGGCCGGCTGACCGCACGAAAATTCGTCTTCTTCTTTTGTCAGCCGGTTGAACTGCGGGTAATAATCATTATAATCGCCCGCTAAATTCATCTCGATCCAGCCAATCCATTCCGATCCGGGAGGCACCTCGGCGCGAACGCGGAAATATTCGTCGCGCGGCGTAGCTCCTGAAATCGCTATCTCATCGTCGCTACGCTTTTGGGGCTGCCCGTTGTTACTGCGAAATACCGTTACCCAATGCGGCAAGGCTGACGGAACATCGGACTTTCCTTCCCAGTCGCCGCGACTCACGCGATATGTCACAAATACTTGCCGACAGTCACCTGTTTTTGGATTTTCCAGCCATATCGCAAACTGGGGCGGCTCTGCATACATGGATAAATAGACGGCTTCCGAATTGATATGAATATTAAATTCTATTTGTACTCTGTTTTTTGTTTGACTTGTCACTAACCAAGCAATCCCTATTGCTATTGCTACTGCCATTCCGGCAGTTATTATTAATAATTTCTTCTTACTCACGTACTTCAACCTAATTTATATTCCTCCCGATAGATTCGTTTATCTAATTTCGCCGCTTCGTCATTGCCTGTGATTTCACCCGTAACAACATCAACGCCAAGCCATTTCTTTCCGGAACGATAAGAAAGGTTGGCAAGATTTACCATTGTTGCACTAAGTACGCCCTGTTCAATGGGAGCGTTGGGCATTTTGCGCGAGCGGATACAGTCAATGAAATTGCGGTGATGCGGTTCGTCGGGAAAATAACCGATACCCTTGGCGATCTCTTCAAATTTCCTGCTGCCAAACACCTGCCAACCTCCACCATGACGGCCAAGAAACATCACCCCTTTAGTGCCGTAAATCTCTATCCGCGTTGCATTGTTGCGCCATTCGGGGAAACGGTCGCTGAAGCGGATTTCCTGCGGCGTCTTTGTCATATAGTTACCGTATTGAGACGATTCAAGTGTCATGGGATAGGTTCCCATATCAAATACAACAGTCTGATTGTCAGGAATTTCTCGTTTATCTTTAAATATCACCCTTCCTCCTGCACAAAATACCGCCTGCGGCAACCCCGGATCGCCAACCGCCATCCGTGCAAGGTCTATTACATGCGAAGCATCGCCCGACATGGCAGCGCCACCTGAATATGCCCACCAGTCGTACCATCCGCGATGACGCGACACGTTATAAGGAACCTTTTCTGCCGGCCCAAGCCAGCGATCCCAATCCAAGCCTTCGGGCACAGGACTGTCCTCTTTCAGAATCCATTCGCGTGTACCGGGCAACATGCAATATGTTTTAACTGTGACAATCGCACCCAGTTCACCCGAAGCGATATAGTCGCGTGCGGCAAAAGCATAATCGCCACTACGGTTCTGAGTCCCGCATTGCACAACTCTTTTGTTCTGAGTAGCCGCTTCTATCATCTTTCGCCCTTCGTCCATCGTGAGGCAGACATTTTTCTCTACATACACGTCTTTCCCGGCCTCACAAGCCCAGATTGTCGCCGGTGCATGCCAATGTTCAGGCGTGGCAATAACTACTCCGTCCACATCTTTATCGTCAAATACCTGCCGCATGTCAGCAACACGCTTCGGCTCGTAGCCCTGCAATTTCGACAACTCCTGTATCACATTGCCGCCACGTTGTGCATCCACTTCGCATACGTATTTAACTTCTACATTCGCAGCAGAATGGACAATGCTCAGGATCACCTGCGAACCACGTCCCCCCGCACCTATCAGGGCGAGTATTACTTTATCATTTGCTTTTGTCATATTGTTTTTTCAAAATATACACCCGCAAAGATAATAAATTTCATTGACACCACAAAAGATATGGGAAATATTGAAAATGATTCCCATTTCAAAACGCAAACACAGTTTCCTTAAATATTTCCGAAACTGTCGGATGCGGGAAAACAACTTCTTCGAGTTCTCGTAGCGTCATCTCCTGCTCGATGGCGATGCAGGCTCCATAAATCATTTCGCTGCAAGGATTTCCAATGAAATGCACACCCAAGACTTCGCCGTATTT
>JAISUI010000048.1 GCA_031272155.1 Tannerella sp.
GATTCAGATACACATTTGCGCTTCCGGTCATCGGGAAAGTTGCATACGTATATTTATTATTAGTCGTTTTAACGCTGGTTTCCTGAAACATCTTCAATTGGTCATAATTTCCAGCAACCAACAAAGAAAAACCCTTGTAAGGAACTACCAGCATCGCATTGGTGCGGGTAGTATCAGTCGTATTTATCTGTTCGGAACCGGGATTATCGGTAGCGTCAATTACATTTCCTTTAACACAAACGGATGCACCGTCTAAGAGTTGGACGGCGGAGTTGAGAAAAGTGTTCCCCATCGCATTAGCAGTATTCCACCCTAAAGAACTGCCACCTATTTCATAGACTCTCACAGCCAGTCTATCAACATGGGCACACCAAATATTAGCTAAAGCTGCAGAATCCACAGTCGCTCTCAAACTCAGGCTTCCTGATATGGTATGTGTTCTATACCACCATTGTAAATCTTCAAAATGAATGGCGCTGAAATTCGTATTGCTGCCCTCAATGGCAACCGTAGTAGGACGTACATATTTTTTCATATTTTCACCTGAAGGCGGCGTTCCACTATTCGTGCCGACCCCAACCATTTCATCTCCGGCCACCTGTACTAATTTTACACTGTTATCCGTCGAGTCTGTTGTCGGGTAATACGGATCCGGATTTAATGTAGTGGTATATGGAAGTTTAGTGGTTATCGCGTCCACTTGATACATGATGATTGGATTAGAAGTTAGAGGAGCCTTATAAGTATGCAGTCCTAAATAAAGCCAAACACTACTCTTATTATAAGATTCATAATCTGTAAGCTGCCTCATCGAAAACGTTTCAAAAATGCCATTTAAAGCGCCCAAATTCATATTTCGCTCTGAAATATTATAATTTAACTGCCCAGCCTGCGCAGCAGTAACTTCCGGATAGCCGGGAAACTCATAATTTCCCCATGGATTTTGTACTGTCGGAGAATAGGTTGTAGGATTAGAACCTAATGCCGAAGGATAAGATGTAAGTAATGGTGGATAATCGCCTCGCATTTTATATTGTGTGTTCGGATCAAAATCCCAATTACCGGTACCACCTCCAAATTTCACAGCCATCGCTCTAAAATTTAAAAATTCTGAAGCATAACCTCCTGCATTATAAGTATTTATTACGATATTTTGTGAATACTTACTTCCTATCATAATACTGTCAAAATCGGTATTGAAACGATTAGTATTCGGAACTGACATTTTTCCATTACTAATCGTAGAAGTTTCGCCGGCGCCAAATTCACTGTTAATATCATTTTCACTGTAAGATACATTAGACGTGTTTCCGGCGCCTCCGTCAGCTAATCCAATATATCCCGGCGTCCCGGAAGTTGCCGAAGCTCTTCTAACATCCACCGCCGCCTGCGGTTTAAGCACATATTGTTGCGCGAAGGTTGGCTGTACCGCAATAGCAAGCATAGCGGCCATTACGCAACTCCAAAAAAGTATCTTTTTCCTCATATTCTAAACATTAATTATGTTAATATCAATCAATAATTAAATTTTTCAAAATCAGCAAATCATATTAAAAAAATTCATACTAATTTTTTTAATCCCTCTAAGGGCCTTAAAAACGCTTCAAAGGTAAGAAGAAGAAATGAAACTGCAATAGAAAAATCGGAATTTTTTATATATAAAATAGAGATTTTTGCGATATTCTGATTATCACGTGATTAATTGGAACAGAATTGTTAATTGATTACTCATTCAAAGGACAAATACGGTAATATCCGTTGTTTGTCGGCTTCGGTAAATTCATCGAGCAGTTGGAGGTTTTCCCAGCCTGTGAGGCGTTTTTTCTGTTTGCGGAGCTGTTCAATGGCCTTGGCCTGGCGGTAGTTGATATAGGGGTGTTTGCTGAGCGAATCCCGGGAGAGGGTATTGACCGACAGGGTGCGGAGGTGGGAGCCGTCGGCTTTGAACCAAGGCGACAGTTGCGCATATTTCTCTTCGTCAATGCCATAGACTTCTTTCAGTTGTTCTACGGAATAGAAGCCCCCCAGCATATCGCGGTACTTCACAATCCGCCGTGCAAAGGCGCTGCCGATGCCAGGGATTTTCTTCAGTTCGGCGGTATCGGCGTCGTTGATTTCGACCGTGACGCCTGCGGCATATTTCTCTGTGCGGGCGTAGGCAGGTTGGGACGAAGTGAGTCGTTTGACCCGTTCGCGCGTTGTCTCCGTGCGCTCGCTTGGCCGGGTGCGTGCGACGACGCCGGATGAGGTTGCGGCAGGTGTCGTCGCAACGGCCGTCGAATCCGTTGCGGTTGGCGCCGGGGTCGTTTCCGCCGAGGATCCCCGCTGTTCGTCCTGCACACGGAAAAGGAAAAGCAACACCGCCGTTGTGACAATCAGCACCGTCAGCAAGAGGAACGCCATCCGCTCACCCTTGGAAAAATAAAAGAAATCCCGCCACGCCATCTTTCGTTTCGTTTATAGTTAATTATTTATTAATCACTATATTAATGACTTTATCCACTGAATCAGTCCCAGTTCGTTCAGGAAAATAAGCGCGATAGCCACCGGTGCGATGTAGCGGATAAAGAAGCAGAATGTATGGAAGAAATAGAACGGGATCGTTCCTTCGTTTGTCAGTTCGGCTTTCAGTATCTTACGGTCAATGCGGTAGCCCACAAAGACACAGATCAGCATTCCCCCGAATGGCAGCATCAGTTTGGCCGTGATATAATCCAGCAGATCAAAGAAGGTCAGGCCAAAGAGCTTAGCCTCCCCGAGCAGTCCGAACGAGAGCGAGCTAAAGACGCACAGGACAGCCGCTCCCAGCGACACATAGAGCGTTGCGCGTTTGCGGGTGACTTGAAATTCTTCGTGGATATAGGCGGTAGCCACCTCGTGGAGCGAGATGGTGGAGGTTAGCGCCGCCACAGCTAAGAGGATAAAGAAGATCACCGCCCATACGTTACCCAGCGGGAGTTGTCCAAAGACATTTGGCAAGGTGATGAAAACCAGTGCGACGCCTTCCGAGGGCGGGATATGGAAATGAAAGACGGCCGGGAAGATCATGACGCCGGCCAGCACCGCAATGAGCGTATCGAGCGCAATTACCTCAACCGCAGTTCGTTGCAGGTTAGTATTCCGACTAAAATAGGAACTGTAGGTAATCAGGCATCCCATGCCGACGCTCAGGGAAAAGAAGGCCTGTCCCATGGCGCTAAGCACAACAGACGAATCTATCTTGCTGAAATCCGGGCGAAAGAGGAAAGAAAGCCCTTCCATGGCGCCCGAAAGCGTGACCGAACGGATGGAAAGTGCAATGAGTATCAGGAACAGCAAGGGCATCAATACCTTAGAGGCGCGTTCGATGCCTTTCTTCACGCCCGAAGTGACGATCAGGTGCGTCATGACGATAAAGAGGAAAGCCCAGGCAATGGGTCGGAACACGCCTGAAGAGAACAGTTTAAACTCCTCATTGATAACGGCTGCATCCTTCCCCGCTAAGGAGGTAGTCATGGAATGGAAGATATATTCGAGCGTCCAGCCCGAAATCACATAATAGAAACCGAGGATAAGGAAAGCCGCCAGCACGCCGTTATAGCCGATGACCGACCATCCCGTTCGCGGCGCCAACTGTTTGAAGGCGCCGGCAGCATTCCGGCGGGTATGCCGTCCGATATAAAACTCCGTCACCATCACCGGAAAGCCCAAGAGAATGATACAGGCGATATAGAGCAGCAGAAACGCCGCTCCCCCGTTCATTCCCAGCATATAAGGGAATCGCCAGATATTTCCCAGCCCGACTGCGCTCCCCGCAGTGGCCAGCAACACGCCTATCCTGCTGCCAAATGTAGCCCTGTCTTTTGAATGTTCCATCACGTCGCTATATATATTAATGTATAATAAAATTCATTCCGTCACCATACCGTCCTTCAAGGGGATGATCCGGTCTGTCTGCGCGGCCAGTTGCGTATCGTGCGTAACGATGACGAACGTCTGCCCCAACTGTTGGCGCAAATCGAAAAACAAAGCGTGCAATTCCGCCTTGTTTTGTGTGTCCAAGCTGCCTGAAGGCTCATCGGCCAGCACCACTAAGGGACTGTTTATCAACGCCCTTGCTACGGCAACCCGTTGTTTCTCTCCGCCCGACAACTCGGCGGGTTTATGTTTCATTCGGTCGGCAAGTTTCATAAAATCAAGCAATTCTTTGGCTTTTTTCTCCGCTGCGGCAGCTTTTTCGCGTGCGATCAGCGCCGGAATCATTACGTTTTCCAGCGCTGTAAACTCCGGCAACAACTGATGGAACTGAAACACAAACCCAATGTGCCTATTCCGGAAAGCCGACAGGTCTTTTTCGTTCAGCGAAAAAATATCTATGCCGTCAATCGTCACCTGTCCGGCGTCGGGACGGTCGAGCGTGCCGATGATCTGCAGCAATGTAGTCTTTCCGGCGCCGCTCGGACCGACCACCGCAACGATCTCTTTCTGCCTGATAGACAAATCAATTCCCTTGAGAATATGCAAATTGCCAAAACTTTTATGAATACCTGTCACTTCTATCATTTCCACTCAAATCGTTATGAAACAGGCCACGAAAGTAAAGACAATTTTACGACTTACAAAGAAAATCGGCAATTATTTGCCCAAAAACGAAAAAAAAATAGCATCTTTGCACAATGAAATACAAATAAAGATGAACGCAAAAACGGATAAAACGCTGATATTGGCCGACAACCAGCCTATCACAAGGCTTGGCATCACAACGCTATGGAACAGGACATTTCCGGGGTGCGACATTGTATTGGCTAAAGAAAAATCCGAATTGATGACGTTGCTAACCAAATATCCGGACGCCCTTGTGCTGATTGACTACACGCTCTTTGACCTGCACGGCATTGATTCGCTGATCATTATAGGGATGCGTTTTGCCAACGCCCGTTGGATTCTGTTTAGTGAAGACCTGAGCGAAACGTTTTTGCGTCGCATCATGCTGGAGCAACAGTTTGGCGTGGTGATGAAAGACGCTTCCGTAGAGGAGATTACGCAGGCCATCCGGGACGGGATGTCCAATAGCCGCTTCCTTTGCGAGCGGGTCAGGAACATCCTCAAGACGCAGAAGGAAACACTTGAAAATACGACACTTACGCAGACGGAACGGGAAATCCTGAAAAGCATTGCACAAGGCAAAACCAGTCAGATGATTGCCGCCGAGCGGTGTTCGAGCGTCCATACGATTTCGACGCACCGCAAGAATATTTTTCGCAAAATCGGCGTAAACAACCTGCTGGAGGCGACGAAATACGCTGTACAGGCAGGCATTGTGGACGTAACGGAATACTACATCTAAACAGTTAATTGACAGGCGCTTTTTCGTCAAGAAAATGAAAGATAGCCGCCTCGTCGTCCGGATGAAACCAGTTAATTTCGTTGTCGCGCTTGAACCAGGTCATTTGTTTGCGGGCGTAAACGCGCGTGTTTCGTTTGATTTTTTCCACGGCCGTTTCCAATGGCCATTCACCTTCAAAATATTGGAATAATTCCTTGTAACCCACCGTATTAAGCGCATTTAGATGGCGCAGGGGATAGACTTTGCGGGCTTCGTTTTCCAATCCGTCGGCCATCATTTGATCCACCCTTTGATTTATGCGTTCGCAGAGTTCCGCCCGCGGGCGGGTAAGTCCGATTTTAACGATGCGGAAAGGTCGCTCTTTAGGTTGGCGCATACGGAACGACGAGTAAGGACGCCCTGCCATCCGGCAAATCTCGACGGCATGGATGACCCGCCTGTAGTTTTTCCTGTCCACTTCTTCGTAGTGCTGCGGGTCTTTCATCTTCAACTCTTCGAGAATCGGCTCTAAGCCGTATTGTTCAAACTCCGCCCGAAGCGTCTGCCGTATGTCGGGCGAAACGGTCGGAATCTCGTCAATTCCCTTACAGACTGCATCCAAATACATCATGGAACCGCCGCTAAGAAGTACAACGGGGTGTTTTTTAAATAGTTGCGCCAGCAACTCCATGACATCTTCCTCATAGCGGCTGGCGCTGTAATAATCGGTTAAGGCAAGCGTAGATACCATAAAATGCGTGGCTTGCGCTAACTGTTCGGGTGTGGGCGCCGCTGTGCCAATCGCCAGGTCCTTATAGAGTTGCCGCGAATCGGCCGAAATCACGGGCGAGCCGTATTTCCGGGCAATCCGCAGGCTCCAGGCCGTTTTGCCAACGGCGGTAGGACCGAGCAACACAATGAGCGTGTTCATCCGAAACGGTCTTCATTGAAATAATTTTCAATGTTGTCCGGCTCAAACTCGTCGTCGTCAATGACGTTCATGTCATCTTCACTAAGCCCCATTTCTTCATAGAAATTTTCGTCGAGTTCAAATTTTTCAATGCGTTTATCCATTTCTTCGGGCGAAACGGTCTGTGCCGGCGGCTCGCCAACGCTCAGCGAGCAGACCGGCTTGCGGAGCGTTTGACCGGTAATCATCTCGACCAACTCAATAAAGAATGAGCGATCCATCATATAATCAAACACATAGAGCAGTTTCTGATGTTCGTCTTCCACCAACTCTTCCAAGGGCGTATCTTCCATCACATAAGCGTCCACTTCGGACGAAGTGTCCATTTCGACCAGCGTAATTTCAGTTTCTTTCGTCCAGTCGTCGTCGCAAAGGAAGAACGAAGCCATTTCGTCGCCCTTAAAACCGGTTGCATCCTGAATCGCCTGATGCAAATCAAGAAAAGTGGCATCGGAGTTAATTTTTATCTCCCGCTTAAAATCGTCCACTTCATCTGATAGAATTAAAAATCTATATACCATAATTTCTTTTTTGTTTCTACTCCGGAAATCCGGTTAAATGCCTTATTTGCAATTAGTAATACAGCAAATCCCGACATTATACAGGACTTCCTTACGGCCTTCAAAGATAAGACATATTCGTTAAATGATGAAACAGCAAAGCGATTTTTTTTAGTGGATCGTTCAAAATTGTGGTTTTCGGCGCACTTCTTTGGCTGTTTTCCAAAAAACACGTATATTTACGCCCCAATGGACAGACGAAATATAAAATAACGAACTATATGAATAAAAGCATTTTAGCATTTACGGCATTTCTGGCTGCATCCTTTATGATGTATGCCGGCGAAGAGGCGCGGCTACTGCGCTTTCCGGCAACTAACGGTAGCGAGATTGTGTTCACCTATGCGGGCGACCTCTACAAGGTTGCCGTTACGGGCGGCGAGGCGCGGCGGCTTACGTCGCA
>JAISUI010000027.1 GCA_031272155.1 Tannerella sp.
AAACTAAATCCTAATACTACTATTGCCAAAAGGCTAAAAAATAATTTATTGTTCATCTTCATAGTGATTTTATTAAAAATTCAAGAGGCAAAGGTACGTATTTTTTTCAACGGGCACGCGGATTAAGTCGCGTGAATGAAACAAGTTTTGTATATTTTCAGCATAATTCACAAAATTGACAGGATTCAGCTATTTTATTAACTGCTATTCTATTTTTCCGAAGTGAATAAAGCGATACCTTCCATCAGCGCCCTGACTGGTTACATATTGTATTTTTCCTTTGGCTATGGTTACCCTGTTTTCGTGGGTATGGCCAACAAAAATACCTGCCAACTGATTTGTTTTCATAACCAGATCGCGAAATTTGACGGAATTGGGATCTTCTTTCCTCACAGGAGGAGTTTCGCCTGAAGCGTTCCTGCGTCGCATCATCATACCCGGCATTCTCAATGGAATGTGAGCAAACAGGACAATCGGATAGGGTTTCGCCATCTGTTGTTGGTAAAAATCCAATTGTTGATCCTGAATCGTATTCGTCGAATTATCAATGGTAACCATATTGATACCTTTCCAAATAACGGAATGACACATGGGATCTGTGCCCTGATAGAAAGGAAGCAGTCGTTTTTCGATCCATTTCTTTCTCAAAACTTCCATTTCACCCGGTTCGTCAGGATAATACCAGTCATGATTCCCGGCCGTATAAATCCATGGAATGCCCGTTTGATTCAGCATATTCGTTACTGTCTTCACCAGCAATTCGGACGGATAGTTGATAATATCGCCCCCCAATACCAATAAATCAGGCTTTTTCTCCTGTGCCAAAGCAAGTGTCATTTCCAGACAGTCCATTGGCGACACAATAGCGCCTGTCTTAAAATGTTTGTGCGTCCCGGGAAGATTGATTTCCCTCATGGTTTTACTCCATGTCACGTATGGTTCTTCCGTTTCGTCCCCTACCAAACTTACATGCGAGTCAGCAATATGAAGTATGGTAAAAGGCTCAGCTATGTTCTTCATCAGGATTACCGTATCCAGTTCGGAACTGCTGTGAATAAACTCCTGTTCATCCTCGTGCCGACTCAGTGTAAAAGACGGCAAGGTCAGCGTGGCGCCCAGCGCCGCAACATTTTTAAAAAAATCTCTTCGTATCATAATCTCCTTATTTATAAGCAAACAATTCTTCCTATACATTAATCATATCACGTAAAATATACCTTTGTTATAAAAACGCTGTAAATATAGCTTTTTTTTAAATAGACAAGTCTATTTGCATCTTTTTTTGCTCTGATAAAAAAAGATGCTGTTTTTATGCGTCGTATTTCATAATTTATTTTTACCTTTGCACGCGAAATAGATGTGGATAGATTTGTCATGCTTGCAACCACAGGAAAAAATGCTAAAAAACTTTCCTTTCCGTCAGGAGGCATCCATTCCTATCACCATCCAGTTATCATGTTTTACTAATTATAATACAAACAAAAATGAGTTATTTATTTACCTCCGAATCGGTGTCTGAGGGACACCCCGATAAGGTAGCCGATCAAATATCGGACGCCTTGCTGGATGAGTTTCTGGCGTATGACCGAGACTCGAAAGTTGCATGCGAAACGCTGGTGACAACCGGACAGGTTGTGCTGGCAGGAGAAGTGAAATCAAGCGCATACGTAGATGTGCAGGACGTGGCGCGCAGAGTGATTGAGCGGATTGGTTATACCAAGAGCGAATATCAATTTGAAGCGAAATCGTGCGGCGTACTGTCGGCCATTCACGAACAGAGCGGCGACATCAACCGCGGCGTGGTTCGCGCAGAGCCGTATGAACAGGGCGCCGGCGATCAGGGAATGATGTTTGGTTACGCCACCAAAGAAACGGACAATTACATGCCATTGGCGTTAGACCTCTCCCATTCATTGCTGGAAGAACTGGCCGCTATCCGCAAAAAGGAAAGTGCGTTGATTCCTTATCTGCGTCCTGATGCGAAGAGCCAGGTTACTATCGAATACGACGATAACGGGTCGCCATTACGCATTGATACGATCGTTGTCTCAACGCAGCACGACGAATTTATCACTGCCGGTCCGACGCTTTCGCAGGACGAAGCCGACCGGCAAATGGGCGAAAAGATCAAGGAAGACATCATCCGGATCCTGATTCCGCGCGTAAAGGCAAAATATCCGGCCGGCGTGCAGGCGCTGTTCAATGACCGGATTACCTATCATGTAAATCCGACCGGTAAATTTGTAATCGGCGGACCTCATGGCGATACCGGTTTGACGGGACGGAAAATCATCGTGGACACGTATGGCGGCAAA
The DNA here is from genome assembly GCA_031272155.1 of Tannerella sp. Taxonomy (GTDB): domain Bacteria; phylum Bacteroidota; class Bacteroidia; order Bacteroidales; family Tannerellaceae; genus Tannerella. The sequence continues at coordinate 2,316 of JAISUI010000027.1, forward strand.
GGCGCTCACGGCGGCGGCGCTTTTTCGGGCAAAGACCCGTCGAAAGTAGATCGCTCGGCCGCTTATGCAGCCCGCCACATAGCGAAAAATTTAGTCGCAGCAGGCGTAGCCGACGAAGTGCTGGTGCAGGTGTCGTACGCCATCGGCGTAGCACGGCCTACGAGCCTTAACGTAAACACTTTCGGACGCTCCAATGTGAAAATCAGCGACGGAGAGATCGCCAAAAAAGTGGAAACGTTGTTCGACCTGCGCCCGAAAGCTATTGAAGAACGGCTGAAACTGCGTAACCCTATCTATTCGGAAACGGCTTCGTATGGTCATTTCGGACGCGAATCGCGCATCGTAAAAAAGACATTTGCATCGCGCTACAGTCCGCAACCGGTGGTCAAAGAAGTGGAACTGTTTACTTGGGAAAAATTGGACTACGTAGATAAAGTGAAAGAGACGTTCGGGTTATAAAAACCAAAATTCCTGCAAAAATATGAATTAATGGACGAAACCGTTTAATTTCATGTTTTTGCAGGAATAATTATAAAGATTCCTGAAATAATTCAAATCAGGCCGCATAAATCTGTCCAAAAAGCAATTCGTAAGTAAAATTTTTTATTACCTTTGTCTCGTTATCCATAAATAGAAATTTCTGATGAAACGAGACTTGACTATTTTGCTTATTGTATATTCAGCCGTATTATCGTTTGCCTGTTCGCGGGCGAAGGTGGATGGCGAAAAAACCGTCCGTACTGTTAAAACCGACACGGTCCGGGTGTATGGTGTGCTTGAAAAGACCGTTTTTCCTGCGAAAGTGAAGGCCGCTTCCGACGTGAGCCTTGCGTTTCGTATTGCCGGTCCGATTGCTAAAATTAATGTGGACGCCGGCCGCTATGTGAGGAAGGGGCAGACGCTTGCGGAAATGGATGTGCGCGATTATGAAATTCAACTCTCCGCTACGGAAGCCGAATACAAACGCATCAAAGCCGAAGCCGACCGGGTTGCCGAACTCTACAACAAAGGCAGTGTTACACCCAACGACTACGACAAAGCCACCTATGGCCTGAAACAGATTACCGCCAAATACGATCATCATAAAAACGCGCTGGCCGACACACGTCTCACGGCGCCCTTTGACGGATATGTCCAAAAGGTGTATTTCCACACAGGCGAAACGGTTGGCGCAGGAATACCTGTTATCGCCATGATTAATGCGGGCGCTCCCGAAGTGGAAATCAATATTCCTTCGTCGGAATATGCCCGCCGCGACAAATTTGGAGACTTTTTCTGCACAGTTGATGTTTTCCCCGGCAAAATCTTCCCTCTTGACTTGATTGGCGTTACGCCCAAAGCCAACTTGAACCAACTTTATACCATGCGCCTGAAAATGCGTAGCGGCGAAAAAGATACGCCTTCGCCGGGCATGGTGGCAATGGTAACGATTCAGTACAAACCGGCGCAATCGGAACTGGTCAGTATTCCCTATTCCGCTCTGCGTGAAGACCATTCGGCTTCGTCCGTATGGATTTACAATGCGGATAATCACACTGTTGCTGCGCGCAACGTGAAGATCTCCGAAATCCTGACCGATGGAACAGTTGTCTTGTCCGAAGGACTGACGGCGGGTGAAATCATCGTTTCTGCAGGCGTTCATTCATTGAAAGAAGGCGAAACGGTGAAATTGCTTCCAAAACCGACGAGTAGTAATGCAGGAAATTTGTTATGAAAGACTTGGGCAATTGGGCGTTAGATAACACCAAACTTATTTATTTTGTGCTGCTCGCACTTGTGATTGGCGGCGCAAAATCATTCTACGACATGAGCAAACTTGAAGACCCTGAAATCAAGGTCAAGCAAGCGCTCGTCGTGACTACCTTTCCGGGCGCTTCGGCGCACCAGGTCGAACTGGAAGTTACCGATCCGATCGAAAAAAGCATCCGCACGATGGAAGACGTCGAATTTGTGCAGTCGCGTTCCATGAACGACGTCTCAATGGTTACCGTAAATCTGTCCACCTTAGTCAAAAACGACGAAGTGGAACAACTCTGGGATTTGCTGCGCCGCAAAGTTTCCGATGTCCAGGCCAAACTTCCCGAAGGCGCGGGAAAGCCCGTTGTGATGGACGATTTCGGCGATGTGTACGGAATGTTTTACGCCTTGACTTCCGACGGTTTTTCGGCGCAGGAATTAAGCGACTATGCCCGCCTTATCCAGCGCGAAATTCAGGCTATTGAAGGAATTACACGGGTAAATATTTACGGCGAACAGAAGGAGTGCATAGAAATTGAACTGTTTGAAGACAGGATGGCCAATCTCGGCGTGATGCCTGCCGAAGCGCTCGCTACCCTCAACGGGCAAAATAAAACGGTCTATTCAGGTTATTACGAAGTAGGCGACAACCGCCTGCGAGTCTCTATCAGCGATCGCTATCGCACGGTCGAAGACATCGAGAACCTTATTCTGCAGGGACATGAAAACGACCAACTGCGGCTGAAAAATATTGCACGAATAACAAAAACCATCGAAACGCCTGTCCGCAACGAGATGCGCTACGACCGTCAGCCGGCGCTCGGAATCGCCATCGCAGCCCTCCACGGCACCGATATTACCAAACTCGGCAAGGAAGTGGAACTTCGCCTCGCCGAACTGAAAGCCAACCGCCTCCCTGTCGGAATTGACTGCCATAAAGTGTTCTACCAGCCCGCCCGTGTCAATGAAGCCATCGGTACGTTTATGATCAATCTGGCGGAATCGCTCGCCATCGTGATTTTTATACTGATGCTCACCATGGGGTTCCGCAGTGGGGTGATCATCGGAACAAGCCTCGTAATCGTGGTCATCGGTTCCTTTTTTATACTGAATCTCTTTGACGGCACGCTGCAGCGCGTTTCCCTTGCCGCTTTTGTGCTCGCGATGGGAATGTTGGTTGATAACGCCATTGTGATCATAGACGGAATTTTAGTTGATATGAAACGCGGCAAACCCCGACGCGAGGCGCTGACCGCTATCGGACATAAAACCGGAATGCCCCTCCTCGCTGCCACCCTGATCGCCATTCTCGCGTTCTTCCCCATTTTCCTCTCGCCCGATACGGCAGGCATTTACGTGCGCGACCTGTTCATCGTCCTTGCCGTTTCGCTATTGCTGAGTTGGCTGCTTGCACTTACGCAAGTGCCCATTCAAGCGGGATTCATGCTGCATATAAAACCTGAAGAAACAGGAGAAGGCGGAATGTTCGACAATCGCTATTACCGCATGTTGAAACGCACCCTCTACTGGACGCTTTGCCACCGATGGATCACTATCGGCGGGGCAGTCGCGCTGCTCATCCTGAGCGCCGTTTGCTATCGCTTCCTGCCGCAGGGTTTTTTCCCCGACATGAATTATGACCAGCTCTACATCGAATACAAACTGCCCGAAGGCGTCAGCAGCAGCCGCACAAAAGCCGACCTCGAAGAAATTGAAAACTATCTCTTCGACAGAGAAGAAGTCACGCACGTCACAACCTCAATCGGCGGAACCCCCGCCCGGTATAATCTTGTACGCAGCATCGCCGACCCCTCACTCGCCTACGGCGAACTGATCGTAGATTTTGTTTCGCCCGGGGCGCTTGTGAACAACATGAAAGAAATACAGGATTACCTGACTGCCGCGTTCCCCGACGCCTACGTCCGCCTCAAGCGATACAACCTGATGTATAAAAAATATCCGATCGAATTGCAGTTCAACGGACCCGACCCTGCCGTGCTGCGCAATCTTACGGCACAGGCCATGGAAATCATGCGCAACAGTCCCGATATTTTCCTCGTAAACACCGACTGGGAGCCAAAAACCCCTACCTTGCAAGTGGAATACAATCAACCGGTGGCGCGCAATATCGGCCTGAGCCGCCAGGACGTGGGGATCTCGCTCCTGACCTCCACCGGAGGCATTCCCGCGAGCGCCTACTACGACGGAGTCCACAGCCATACCATTTATGTAAAATGCGTGGACAAGGATGGCCGACCCGTCGAATCGCTCGAAAACTCGCCGGTGTTCAGCATGATGCCCTCGCTCGGAAAAATCTCGTTCGACCGCAAAACCATCCAGGGACTTCTCACAGGCGCCATCAAGGAAGAAGACGTACTGGAAATGATGCTCGGCACAGTCCCCTTAAGCCAGGCGACACAGGGAGTCCGGGTGATTTGGGAATACCCCCTCGTAGTGCGCTACAACGGCCAGCGGGCAATGCGGGCGCAAAGCAACCCAATATTCGGAGTAAGCGTTGAAGATGCCCGGCAAAGCATCATAGAAGAAATAAACCGGATAGAACTTCCCGAAGGCTACACCATGCAGTGGGAAGGCGAACACCGCGCGAGCAGTATGGCAATGAAATACCTCTTCAAAAACTTGCCCCTGGGCGTGATCCTGATGATCATCCTGCTCATCCTACTGTTTAAGGACTACAGAAAACCCCTCGTCATCTTCTGTTGCATCCCGCTGATAATGGTTGGCGTAATCATTGCAATGCTCATAACGGGCAAAACCTTCGGATTTGTCGCCATTGTCGGGACGCTCGGACTGATGGGAATGATGATAAAGAACGGCATCGTATTGATGGACGAAATAGTCCGCCAGACGGCCGAAGGCGTCGAACCCGTAAAGGCGCTTTTAGACAGCGCAGCAGCCCGGTTTCGCCCCGTGATGATGGCCTCGCTCACCACCATTGTCGGGATGTTGCCCCTTGTAACCGACGACCTTTTCGGCGCCGGATCGGTAACGATCATGGGCGGACTGCTCTTTGGCACGCTGATAACGCTCCTGATTGCACCCGTGCTCTACGCAGCCATATTTGGAATTAAAGTAAAAGAATAAAAGAAACGAATAAAAAAGAACAGAACTATGAACATCGAACAATTCAGAAACATCTGCCTCTCCGTAAAAGGAGCCGAAGAAACCCTGCCTTTCGACGACGACACGCCCGTCTATAAGGTCATGGACAAAATGTTTGCCTATTTCGGCCTTACACCTAAAGACGGGCGCTTCGTAGTAAGCATGAAATGCGACCCGGATCGCAGCGCCGAACTGCGCGAAAAATATTCCGGCGTAAACAAACCGATCCACGCCGGCGACACCCTAAAGTGGAACTCCATCTATCTCGAAAGCGATGTGCCCGACCGCCTCATCGCCGAGCTGATTCACCATTCTGCCGACCAGGTAGTCCGAAACCTTCCGAAATACAAACAGGAAGCCTACAAAAAACTTAAACCCGAACAAAACTGAAAACCGTATGAAAACCATTATCCCTGTCATCGCCCTCTGCATCTTCGCCGCCATAGCAGCCGAAGCACAGCAAACCCTTACGCTCGAACAATGCCGCGCCATGGCCATCGAAAATAACAAAACCGCCGCCATAGCCGCCAAAACCGAAGAAAAAACCGCCTACGACTCCAAAGCCCTCCGCGCCAATTTCTTCCCCAACATCTCCGCCTCCGGAGCCTGGCTCTATGCAAACACCGGCATGAACCGCACCATCGAAGGAAACTACCTCCCAACCTTTGTAGCCGACCCCACCACAGGGCAACTCCAGCCCAACCTCCTCACCCTCCCCGACGGAACCCCAGTCACCGGAGCTGACGGCAACCCCGTCTTCAAACAATACGCCTACTTCCCCGACATGGACCTCAACCTCCGCCTCAACGGAACCTGGTTCGCCGGAATCCAGGCCGAACAACCACTCTTCACCGGAGGCAAAATCCTTTCGGCCTACAAAATGTCGCAAACCGGACGCGAAATCGCCCGGCTCAACACCAACCTCACCCGCGCCGAAATAATCGTACGAACCGACGAAGCCTTCTTCCACCACCTCAAGGCCATCGAATCCAAAAAAGTAGCCATCGCATTCAAAAAAGTAGTGGACGAACTCCTCCGCAACGTCGAAGCAGCCACCCAAACCGGCATGAAAACAAAAAACGACCTCCTCAAAGTACAGGTGCAGGCCAACAATGCCGACCTCCTCCTCCTCCGTGCCAACAACGCCATCCGCCTCTCAGCCATGAACCTCTGCCAAACCATCGGACTCCCACTCCGGTCGCCCATTATCATAGCCGATTCCATCACCGAAACCGGCGCAGACAATGCCATCCAACCCTCCGCCACTGCCGACTACACCCTCCGCCCCGAATACGCCATCCTTGAAAAACAAATCGAACTCAAAGACCAACAAATCCGGCTCGTCCGCAGCGACTTCCTCCCCAACCTCGGACTCATGGCCAACTATGGCTACATGCACGGCATCCAGCTCAACGGAGCACCACTCTTCGACCGCGCCTCCTTCTCCGCCTTCCTCTCGCTCAAAATCCCCATCTTCCACTGGGGCGAAGGAATGAACAAAATCCGCGCCGCCAGGGCGGAAAAAAGCATTATGCAGCTCCAGCGCGACGACCTCAATGAAAAAATGGCCCTCGAAGCCCAGCAAGCCCTCGACCGCTGCGAAGAATCCGCCGCCGAACTCCGTCTCACTCTCCGCGCCCTCCAGCAGGCAGCCGAAAACATGCGCGCCAGCCGCGACCACTACGACGCCGGCATGGAAACCCTCGCCAACTGCCTCGAAGCACAAACCCTCTGGCAACAGGCATGGCTCGACATGATAAGCGCGCAAATCAACCGGCGACTCCATGAAACCTACTACCTCAAAGCCACCGGACGGCTCTGACCACGCGGCCGGCCACGGCATCTGCAAAAGACGATTCCGCAACCAGCCCCTTTCCGCATTTTTTGCAACTCGCCGCCCCGTTTCCGTTTTTTTCCGCAAAAATCGCAATCCCAGCCCCAGTTTTCCACGTCCCTGTCACAAAATTTGCAAAACAAACTCCCGTAATCCTTAAAAATCAGTTTTATTTCCTCCGAAAACCCACGTATCTTTGCATCGGTTTAGGTTAGATCATGAACACCACGGCCGGGTTTCTTGAAACCCACGCAAAGGTTCACGAACACCACGATCGGGTTTCACGAAACCCACGCAAAGGTTCACGGTCACCGCGCACGGGTTTCACGAAACCCACGCAACGGGTCTTGAACACCACGCAACGGGTCATGAAACCCACGCACGGATTTCTTGAAACCCATGCAACGGGTCTTGAAACCCGCGCGAAGGATCACGAAACCCATGCAAAGGTTCACGGTCACCGCCGCCGGATTTCACGAAACCCGCGCAAAGGTTCACGAATATGCACGCGGGGATTTGAATCCCCGGACAAAAGATATGGATTTTATTTAATTATTTATTGACAATATTAAAGCAGTAAAAGATCATGAAACATTCGAGATGGATGGCCGCAGGCCACGAGGGTCTTCACGACCAGGGGAAATTGACGGTAGAGTATTTGAACAACGCGCGGGTGACGCAGTTCGGACTTTCGGGCTACAGTTCGTGGATAGCCAACACGTTCCAGCCGGCCTGGACGGGTTTCGACACCGCCTTCGCCGCCTGGCTGAATCCGGCTACGCGCACGCAGTTGATCATCACCACGCTGACGAACGCCGAACGGACGTTTGCCGAAGCCTACATGCAGATGTATAACATCCTGCGCTCCAGTCCGCTGATTACGGATACGGACATGGAGGCCATGGGGCTGCCCAAGCATCCGTCGGGCGACAGGACGCCGACGCCGGTGCCGACCACGTATCCCGATTATACGGTGGATACGTCCGTCATCCGGCAGCTTGCGGTTCATTTCCGCGACCACAACAGCGAGTCGCGTGCCAAGCCCGAAGGCGTCCACGGAGTAGAAATCAAGTGGGGATTTGGGGGCGCATTGCTGCCTGCCGACGGCGAGGAGCTGCCCAATTCCGTCTTCGATACTCATTCGCCATATACCATTACCTTCGCCGGTTCGGAACGCGGCCGCACGGTTTATTTCTGCCTCAGGTGGGAGAATACGCGCGGCGAAAAAGGTCCGTGGAGCGAAGTTGTTTCGGCAGTTGTGCCGTAAGGAGGAGCGTTAGAATGTTTTTGTAGTACTCATAATTTTTTTATTCATACTAATTTATTTGATTAGATAATTGAAAGATTGATGGAAGCAGGGGCGCGTGAGCGTCCCTGTTTTGTTTTGCGGCGGGGTGGGGTGATGCCTACGGTTTTTGTTTCAGATATTCGCGGGCGCAGAGGTCTAACTGTTCGTACCACGAGGGTCCGAACCTCCGCGTGAGCGGTTCGCGCAGGAAGCGGTAGAGAGGCATCTGCTGCTGCCGTCCAAGGGCTTCGGCTCCCTGGCAAACTTTCCACGACTGGTAATTGACGGCCAGGAAATTCCTGTAGCGGGTGATGCGGACGGGATAAAGATGGCAGGAGACGGGCTTGAGGAAAGCTATCCGTTTTTCGTGAAAAGCCTTTTCGATGGCGCAGCGGCAGGTTTTGTCGGCGCCGTAGCAGGTGAAGACGCAGTCTTTCCCGCCTACGATCGAGGTGACGATGTCGCCCTCGCGGTCAATATAGCCCACTCCCTGACGTTCGATGACCTTTCGGGCGGCCTCCGAGAGGTCGTTCCATACGGCGGGGAGGATTTTCTGCAAGGTTTCAAATTCGCTCCTCTCCAGCGGTGCGCCGGCATCGCCTTCGACGCAGCAACGGCCTCTGCAACGGGTGAGGTCGCAGAGGAAAAAGCGTTCTATGAGGTCGAGGCTGACTAATGTATCACCGATTTGGAGCAATTTTGCGCAGTTAAGGGTGGATCAGTCAATCAGGTTCTTCCCCTTCATTTCCGCGGGCTGCGGAAGTTCCATGATATGGAGCAGCGAGGGCGCTACGTCGGCCAGGATTCCGTTTTGCACTTTGGCGCCGGCACGCGGGCTGACATAGACAAAGGGCACGGGGTTGAGCGAATGGGCGGTGTTTGGCGAGCCATCGTCGTTGAGTGCATGGTCGGCGTTGCCATGGTCGGCGATGATGATTACTTCATAGCCGTTTTCCTTGGCTGCTTCGACGGTGTCGTGCAGGCAGGCGTCAATGGCGATTACTGCCTTTTCGATGGCGGCATAGATGCCGGTGTGTCCCACCATATCGCCGTTGGCATAGTTGCAAACGATGAAGTCGTACGTTTGTTTACAGATGGCTTCGACGAGTTTGTCTTTCACTTCGTAGGCGCTCATTTCGGGTTTCAGGTCGTAGGTGGCCACTTTGGGCGATGGCACGAGGATTCGGTCTTCGCCGGCGAAGGGGGCTTCACGGCCGCCGTTGAAGAAGAACGTTACGTGGGCGTATTTCTCGGTTTCGGCGATGTGGAGCTGTTTCAGTCCTGCTCCGGCAAGGTATTCGCCCATTGTATTGTCCACGTTTTCCTTGTCGAAGAGGATGCGTAGTCCTTTGAAATTGGCGTCGTAGGGTGTCATGCAGAAATAGTGCAGGTTGGGGATGGTTTCCATGCCTGCTTCGGGCATGTCCTGCTGGGTGAGGACGATGGTGAGTTCCTTGGCGCGGTCGTTGCGAAAATTAAAGAAAATGACGACGTCGCCTTCTTCGATGACGGCCACGGGATGGCCGCCCTCCGTATGTACGATGGGCTTGATAAATTCGTCGGTGATTCCTTCGGCATACGATTCTTCCATTGCGGCCGTCATGCTTTCCGAAGGCTTTCCGATGCCTTTCACCAACAGGTCGTAGGCTTCTTTGACGCGCTCCCAGCGTTTGTCGCGGTCCATGGCATAATACCTTCCGACGATGGAGGCGATCTTGCCGCCCGTTTGCCGGAGGTGGTTTTCGAGGTTTTCGATAAATCCTTTGCCGCTTTTCGGATCGGTGTCGCGGCCGTCCATAAAGCAGTGGACAAACGATTTATGAATGCCGTAGATATGTGCGATTTCAGTTAGTTTAAAGAGGTGTTCCATCGAACTGTGCACCCCGCCGTCGGAAACGAGTCCGAGGTAATGGATTTGTTTGTCGTTAGCCTTTGCATATTCGTAAGCCCGCTTGATTTCGGGATTTTCGAGGATAGACTGGTCGCGGCATGCCAGGTTGATTTTCACCAGGTCCTGGTAAACGATACGTCCGGCGCCGATATTGAGGTGTCCCACTTCGGAATTGCCCATTTGTCCGTCGGGCAGTCCTACGTTTTCGCCCGAAGCCTGGAGTTGCGAATTGGGATAGTTTGCCAGCAGGTAGTCCCAGTAGGGAGTTGGTGTGCAGGCGATGACATCGTCCTTTTGTTTGTCTCCGATTCCCCATCCGTCGCAGATGATTAATAGTGCTTTTTTGCTCATAATTATACAGTTTACTTTATTTTTACGCTTTCAGAACGACAAAGGTACGAAAAATTTGGCAAACTGTATTGGTTTCGTCTAAATTGACATGTAAGACAGGATATGTATGTTGTTCATTATTCTTGTTGCATGCAACGAAAATAATGGCAAATAATATGTATAAAATGGGATGTTTCATATTTAATGCGTCTAAAATCAACTTTCTTTTCATAGTTAAAAAAACAAGAAATTAATCTGCATTACCCGGCCGACGCCATTGCTAACCTTCGATACACTGCAAATGTACTGTATCTGTTTTTTACATCCAAATAATTTGCGTTACATTTATCATCCCGTTCGGGATGGTTCGCTCGGTAGAACGGAATTGTCCCTCCGAAATTTTGCATCCCGCGGGGCATGCAACCTGATTTGTAAGGTCGCATAACTACGTCATGCGTAGCGCTTTTAGCGGCAATTTTTCTACCGAGCGATGCAGTCCTGACGGACTGCGATACAGGGCTGACAATTGTGGTCATTTTGAATAAAACAAAGCCTGCAAATTACTTTTTCCGCACACAATGACTGGATTATCATCTTCTTTCAACACAGATCTTAATGCGTCAAGATTCTTATACACACCATAATTCGCGGCAGATTCAATTTCCGCCTTACCTGCGGTTGTCTGGAGCAGATTGTGTGGATAAATTACCGAATAATAGCAAGAATCCGTATGTGTTAGAAGAAAATCCGAAACAGGTTGCGCCTGATTGTCAATCATTACCTTTTCCAACGATTTTTCTACACCGCTCTGCTTTGAATAAACACTTATCCGATTTTCATTTCGGAATGAATAATGAAAAGTGATATATTCATCCGTTTCTATACAACGGGAAATCAATCCTGCATAATTATTAGAGGGTTTATTCAGTTCGACAACTAAATTTTTATTATCCATTTCCTTCAGTAAATTCTCAGGAACTTTACACTTTCCAAAATCAAGTGCATATTGCGGATGAATACCTTTAGCGTCAATATAAAATACCGTATTAGTAAATCCAAACGCATAAACCAGATTGTTACGATAGGGAAACATCGTATGACTGCCTCCAACAATTTGTTCAAATTTAGACGCATAATCTTTGTGATTCAAGAGTTGTTTGCTTGCCAAGGAATATACGCCAACTTCATAATTTTTATCCTCGTAATAGCCGAATCGAATCACCAATAAATCATCCGATCCGGGCAAATATTCTATATTATGTATTGCAAAATCGGTTTTATATTCTTGTATGAAATGACCATTCAAATCATATTTCAATATTTTCATATAATTATCGGCAATCCACATACGATCGTTGCTTTCATCTATACAAAAATCCATCATAAACGTAGTCTCGCCCGGCCCTTGCCCGATATTTGCTATTTTGTACAGATATTTTCCCTGCATATCAAAGCAATATATGCCCCCGCCATTTCTGTTATTATAGATATAAATGCGATTATTAAATACGTATAGCGAGTTCACTCCCGACAAAAGCGATTCCGAAACGGTTTCCAACTTGATGAAAGCACAGTCGCTGTATAAATCATTAAGTGTTACCGTCAGGCTGTTCATCGGATTGACAGCAATAGATTCAATCTTCTCCAAAGAAGTGATATCTCGTTCCTGTTTTTTACAGCCACAGTACAGGCAAAGTGTTAGAAAAAACCAACTGTATATCTTTTTCATATAATTTTTTCAAAAAATCAAGGGCTAATCTATAGAGATTAACCCCTGATTAATTCAACAAATCAACAATTATACGGGAAATCATGCATGTATGCACAACCCGTGCCATTTAATACACATTGTTGGTAGCAATGCCTGGCCGGATCATAAAAATCAGCTCTATTTTGATACCAAGTGTATTCAGTTGCCAACGCCTCCACATTAGCCAATGCCATTTCTGACAAGGCCGGTTCACTACTCACATTCTGCTTGATATTCCAGGCAGAAACACTAACTACTGCGGCTACTACTGCCGCTAATAAAAATTTTTTGTTCATAATTAAATTAATTTTGAGTTTTAATAAATACTATACATTATTCGGTCAGTCATATAGCTGACCGAATAATGTGCCGCAAATGTACCTTATTGGCGTTTTTACATCCAAATTTTTTGCATTATATTTGCGTTATATTTTCTAAATGATTATAATTCAATATTATACAAGCGTCATTTTTACCACCAAATTTGTTTCCCGTCTTCGCAGGTGAACGATATTCCTGCCGTGCGCAGGATAGTATAATTCAAAAAGGCTGAAAGATAATTCTGTCATAACCGATTCTTTTTTTCATCCGGAATGCAGTTATCCGCCAAAAAAGTTATAATTTTGGTGAAAAAATTATGACAGATTGGCGAAACGACTTATCTTTGCCGAAAATGGAAAAATGGAACGAACATACGGATTTGCGAACCTGTACCTTTCAGGTACATATTTTTCGCACCTTGCGGTCGAATTTTTATATGACGCTGAAAGATGGGTTCTTGCATATTGCCTGTCCGCAGGCCACGGATTTTGCCGACCCGCAGGTGCAACAGGTTCTGCAAACGATGATAGAACGGGCGCTGCTGCATGAAGCCAAACGTATGCTTCCGTCACGGCTGCAGGGACTTGCGGATCGTCACGACTTTCGCTATGCCGGCGTAACGATTCGCAACACCCGGTCGCGCTGGGGCAGCTGCTCAACGCAAAAACGTATCAACCTGTCCCTTTCGCTGATGCTTCTGCCCGAACACCTGATAGATTATGTGCTTCTCCACGAACTCTGCCATACGGCGGAAATGAATCACGGAAAGCGATTTTGGCAGTTGATGGACACCGTGACAAACGGCAGGGCGCAGGCATTGCGCAAGGAGTTAAAAGGATATCATACATGGAAATCCACCTGATTTTAATTGTAATATAAAGCAAAATGAATTTAATCAAAGATTATTTAGACGAACAGTTAGTCCGGATTCACACGCCTGCTTTTATAGCGGACGATCCGGTGCAGTTTCCCCGTCGTTATACCGGGTTGCAGGATATTGAGATCGTGTCGTTCATCGTTTCTTCTATCACATGGGGCAACCGCAGCATGATACTGAGAAATGCCGAACGAATGTTGTCCAAACTTGGCGACAGTCCTTATCATTATGTAATGAATGAGGATTACCGGGCGCTGGGCAGAGCGAATATACACCGCACTTTTTTTGAATCCGATCTGGCTTATATGCTGCGCGGTTTCAGGCAGATATATGCTGCACATGAAACCATGGAAAAGTTTCTGGAGCAAACGCAAGCTCATAAGACGGATGCCCCTGCGTGGGCTTTCACGCAGGCTTTGCAGGCAGTCATGGCGCAGGCCAATCAACACACAACGAATACGAAATGTTTTCCTGTCCATCTTGATCATTCCGCGCTGAAGCGCATAAACCTGGCGCTGCGCTGGTTGGTGCGGAAGGATGGCATTGTGGATTTGGGCGTTTGGGAAATCCTTCAACCCTGCCGGTTGTATATTCCCTTAGATGTACACGTCGGGAATACGGCGCGTGAATTGGGACTGCTGGAACGTAAAAACAACGACCGGAAGGCCGTTGAAATGCTTACGGCAAGACTGTGCGAGTTTTGCCCGGAAGATCCGGTTAAGTATGATTTTGCGCTGTTTGGCATCGGCATCAACCGGAAGAAGAATTAAGTAGCGTTTGCTGTTCGTCTCAAGCCGGAAAGGATCAAAACCAATATCCAAATGAAAGCGTCACGTTATTCTGATACAGCTGCGATTCGCCCGGCTGTTTCCGTGTCAGCCGATCTAAAAAACCGGTTTGTGAATAGATAGAGCAGAAAATATGCTGGCGCTGGACATACAAACCTACTCCTGCGCCAATATCGAACGGGCGGAAATTCCGCTCATTCAAAGCGCCTTTTTCCCTGAAACGGGTGGATAACGAAACAAAAGGCCCTCCACAGGCTCCGAATTGCCAGTCGCCCACATTAATTTTATATGCTATGTTAATCGGAGCCTGGATGGAATAATATATGCTCCGGTGTTTTTCCCTGACAAAACGCCACTGATTATCCGGCATATATTCCAGCCAGTAGGTGCCGCCCTGACTCATCAGCGCAATTTCAGGACGCAGGGAAAATTTGGATGACACCGGAATATCCAGCAATCCGGCTACACTGAATCCGATGCGTCCGCCATACGTTACCTGATCGTCCAAAATCTGCGTCAGGGAAGCATACGAAAATCCGCTTCGCACTCCGAAGCCCGCTTTGGCCTCGGCCGTCAGGAACGAAAGCGCCAGCAAAAAACTTATGAACACTCTTTTTTTCATCTTATCATCTCCAATCAGGAACAAAGTTACGCTATTTTTTTTAACCGGCAATCGCTTTCTGTTGAAAAAAAAAATTTGCAACTTCCAAAATATACCTTACCTTTGAAACGCATTTAACCATATCCACCGGAAACAAGTCTGTTACGGAGGAACAAACTGATTAAATTGAATTAGATAAAAATAGTTTTTGTATGGAACCATTTGTTCATTTACACGTACACACGCAGTATTCCCTGCTCGATGGGCAGGCTTCGATTGATGCGCTGCTCCGCAAGGCGACCGACGACGGCATGAAAGCCCTCGCTGTGACCGACCATGGCAATATGTTCGGCATCAAAGAGTTTTATAATAAAGTAAAAAAACTCAATAGCGAATGTCGGTCGCTCATCAAGCATGGCGAAAAGGAACTGAAAGACCTTGAAGCGGCCGAACCGTCGCAGGAAAAAGAAGAGCGTGTCCGTCTGCTTACCGAACAAATCAGGGAAAACCGCGCAAAACTCTTTAAACCTATCCTGGGATGCGAATGTTATTGTGCACACAACGGACGCGAAAGCAAAAAAACAAAGGATGACTACGGCGGGTGGCATCTCATCGTGCTGGCCAAAAACCTGACCGGCTACCGGAATCTGATCAAGATGGTATCGCTCTCATGGACAGAAGGATTTTATATGAAACCCCGTATTGACAGAGCGTTGTTGGAAAAATATCACGAAGGGCTGATCGTTACTTCGGCCTGTCTGGGCGGCGAAATCCCGCGCAAACTGATGGGGAAAAACGTACGGAGCGCAGACGACGAAACCAATGGCAACGGCGCTCCGGGATTGGATGAAGTGGTTGATATTTCCGAATCCAACATCAAGCAGGCGGAAGAAGCCGTCCTGTGGTTCAAAAATCTTTTTGGCGACGACTACTATCTCGAACTCCAACGCCATGAGACCAACAAAGAAAACGCCGACCGGAAAATATATCCCAAACAGGTAGAAGTCAATAATATATTGATTGAATTTGCCCGAAAACATGACATTAAACTGATCGCCACGAATGACGTGCATTTCGTGAACGAAGAAGACGCCGAAGCGCACGACCGCCTGATCTGCCTCAGCACCGGTAAGGACTACGACGACCCCAAACGCATGCGCTATTCCCAGCAGGAATGGATGAAAACAACGGCCGAGATGAACGCTATATTTGCCGACATCCCTGAGGCGCTTGCCAATACGCTGGAGATTGCGGACAAGGTGGAGTTTTATTCCATTGACTCGGCGCCGCTGATGCCATTCTTCGAGATTGACGCCGCGTTCGGCACGGAAGAAGGCTACCGCGAAAAATATACGGAAGCCGACCTGATTAGCGAGTTTGGCGAAGACAATTACAACCGGCTTGGCGGGTATGACAAAGTTATCCGCATCAAATTGGAAGCCGACTACCTGACCCATCTCACCATGCAGCAAGTCGGCAAACACTATGGCGAAAATCTCAGCGACGAATTGAAGTCGCGTATTGACTTTGAGTTGGATACAATGAAGAAAATGGGTTTTCCGGGTTATTTTCTGATCGTACAGGATTTCATCGCAGCAGCCCGCAAGATGGGTGTGTCAGTCGGACCGGGACGTGGCTCCGCCGCCGGCTCAGTTGTTGCTTATTGCCTGGGAATAACAAATATAGACCCCATCAAATATGACTTGCTGTTTGAGCGTTTCCTCAATCCCGACCGTATCTCCATGCCCGATATTGACATTGATTTTGACGACGACGGACGGAGCAAGGTATTGAAATATGTGACGGAAAAATATGGCCAGAACCGCGTGGCTCATATTATCACGTATAACAGTATGGCTGCGAAGATGGCCATCAAGGATGTGGCGCGCGTCGAAAAACTGCCGTTGAACGAATCCGACCGGCTGGCCAAATTAGTGCCCGAAAGGATTCCTGACAGGAAACTGACGCTGAAGAACGCCATCGAATACGTCCCCGAACTGAAAGACGCCGCCAATAGCAAAGACCCCGAACTGGGCGCCATGCTGCGCAGTACATTAAAATATGCACAGCAATTGGAAGGCAATGTGCGCAATACCGGCGTGCACGCCTGCGGTATAATCATTGGACGACAGGACATTTCGGACATTGTGCCGGTGAGCACCGCCGAAGACAAGGAAAGCGGTGAAACGATGCTTGTTACCCAATACGAAGGCTCTGTGATTGAAGATACAGGATTGATAAAAATGGACTTCCTCGGCCTGCGCAACCTTTCCATCATTAAAGAAGCCGTGGACAATATCGAGCAGACCACCGGCAAACGGATTGACATTGACCTTATTCCGATGGACGACAAAAAAACGTACGAACTTTTTTGTCAGGGGAAAACGACCGGCATCTTCCAGTTTGAATCGCCCGGTATGCAAAAGTACCTGAAAGAACTGGAGCCTTCCAAATTTGAAGACCTGATTGCGATGAATGCACTCTTTCGCCCGGGTCCGATGGACTACATCCCATCATTCATCGCCCGCAAACATGGAAGGGAAGAAATCACTTACGATATTCCTGTAATGAAACGTTATCTGGAAGATACGTATGGCATTACCGTCTATCAGGAACAGGTGATGCTTTTGTCCCGACTGCTGGCCAACTTCACCGGCGGCGAGAGCGATACGCTCCGTAAGGCCATGGGAAAAAAGATGATAGACAAGATGAACGAGATGAAGGAAAAATTCATCACCGGTGGCAAAGCAAACGGGCATAACCCCGCCGTGCTCGAAAAAATATGGCGCGACTGGGAAAAATTTGCGCAATATGCATTCAACAAAAGCCATGCTACCTGCTATTCATGGATTGCCTATCAAACCGCTTATCTGAAAGCTAACTATCCGTCGGAATACATGGCGGCTGTACTGAGCCAGAACCGCTCGAATATCAAAGATATCACCAAGTCTATGGACGACTGTAAAGAGATGAAAATACAGGTGTTAGGTCCTGACGTAAATGAATCGGTGCTGAAATTCGGCGTAAACAAGGAAGGCAATATTCGGTTCGGGCTGGGCGCTATCAAAGGTGTTGGCGAAAGCGCTGTGGCCAACATCCTGGAAGAAAGAAAAAAAGATGGGCCGTTTAAAGATGTTTATGACTTTATGGAACGGGTAAACCTGTTCACTTGCAACAAGAAATCTATTGATTCTCTGGCTTTGGCAGGCGCTTTCGACAGTTTTAATATACGTCGTGAACCCTTTGCCATCCCTAATAACAAGGGAGAAACATTCTCCGAAACGCTTATCCGTTATGGGCGTCTGTATCAGGAAGATAAAGTGACATCTAAAAATTCGCTTTTCGGCGACACGGCCGGCATCACCATCTCCAAACCCGTTCCTCCTCCCTGCGAATCGTGGAATACCCTTGATCGCCTTAATAAGGAAAAAGAGCTGGTAGGCATGTACTTATCTGCCCATCCATTGGATGCTTACCGTATCATTCTGACAGAAATATGCAATACCGGCGTATCTGAATTGAATGACAAAGCGGCGCTGAAAGGCAAAGAAATTCTGTTTGGCGGGATTGTCACCGGTTTCCGGGAAGGCGTTGGAAAAAATAACAGACCGTATGCATTCATAAAAATGGAAGATTTCAGTGGCAGTGGCGAAATCGCGCTGTTCGGAAAGGATTATATTGACTACGGCAAATACTGTAAAACAGGCTTACACCTCTTTGTCAGGGCCAGTGTACAGCCAAGACCATACAAGGAAACGGAGCTGGATTTAAAAATCAGTTCTATCCAGCAGTTACAGGACGTGAAAAATAATTTGATTGCAAAGATAACGATTGTATTGCCGGTTAATCTGCTGGACGAAAATACGATTGCCGAACTGTCTGCGTTAATCAAAAAAAATCCGGGCAATACACAGTTGTTTTTCAAATTGACAGACGGCGAGCAGCAAGTTTCTATTAATCTGTTTTCCAAAAGCATACGGCTTGAAGTGACACAACAATTGATTGATTTTTTAAATGAATCGGTAGATATTAAATATAGTATAAACAAATAATTCAAATAATTATGGCACGCGTAATTACAGATGAAAATTTTAACGAAGTATTAAACGAAGGGAAACCTTTAATGATTGATTTTTGGGCGGAATGGTGCGGCCCTTGCCGGATGATAAGCCCCATTATTGAAGAATTGGCGCAGGAGTATGACGGAAAAGTCATAGTCGGCAAAGTGGATGTGGACAACAATGACGACATTGTGACACAATTCGGCATCCGCAATATTCCTACTATCCTGTTTTTCAAGGATAAAAATGTTGTGGATAAACATGTTGGCGCATCCCCCAAAGATACGATCCGCCAGAAAGTAGAAGCCTTGCTCGCTTGAGGGAAGGCATTCAAAACGAGAGTTTTGTTAAAACAAAAACACCCCCTTTCGGCATAGTGTCACACTACGTCGAAAATTAAAAACGGGCCTTTCGGACAGACTCGCTGCAATGGTATGACTTGTTCCCGACCGGAAACGGCTATTTTGCAGTCAGGTCTTCTGTTGTTGCACCGGGTGCATTTTTCTTAACCGATTCGATGCCGTTGTCGCGAGCGGCTACCGATTCGTACATTTCACTTGTCCCGATAATCTGCCCGTTGCTGGCCTTCAGGTTAAAATAGAATTTTCCGTTGGATGCTACTTTCTTTTCAAAATGCGCGTCCACAGCAGCGTTCTTTTTAACTGACTCAATGCCGTTCAGGCAGTTTGCCTTGCTTGAATAACCTTCGCTTGAGAGGATGACCTGACCATTCGTTGCCTTCAAATCAAACTTGCTTTCTCCGTTTTTCTGTAATTTAATTACAAATTTTCCCATCGTTAATCCTTTTATTAATCAGGGGACTTTTACCATTTTAATAATTCTGTTTTGTTGTTCCGGCAAACACAAAGTCCCTTAATGTTCGCTCAAAGAACATTGCAAATATATACATAAAATTATCAAAATACAAATCAGTAGAGTTTTTTTGTAAAATTTTAGGGCAACGAATGTCCGTATTTCTCTATCCGCTCCTGCATTTTTGGGATTTTTACGATAAGTTATTCATCAATAGACCCGCGCACGATGCCGCGTTTCGAGGTCTTGATAAAGTCGAGGATAAGATTGCGCTCGATGCTGGGTTCGTACTCGGTTTCGATACATTGCAGGGCGTCGGTGGTGTTGAGTCCGCG
>JAISUI010000100.1 GCA_031272155.1 Tannerella sp.
GCCATTAAAATCAGGTGCGGAGCAGCTTCTTTATACGAAATCATTTCTTCCCATATCCCGCTGTTTTCGCGCCAGAACTGCTGAAACTTAGCCATCAGGCAGTCCATATCTATTTGTCCGTCTTTATAGAAGTTAGGCATTTCCAAACGGGCGTCATCTGTCAATATAAACTGAAGGTCATAATTTAATTCTCTTGTAACCACCTCATTATAAATAGGGTTGGCAAATTCTATCCTGCCGTTTATACTTCTGACAATTCCAAGGTCGCTGACATAGCTGTATTCTTCGGATGATATATTAATCAGTTTGCCGAGCAGCAACGGCTCTATCACGCTACGCACTCGCGGCTCTTTAAGTTTTTCGAGCAGCTGGTCTATGTGCGTGTCACGGCGAATGATGATGTTGTGAATAGCCTGCTCTGCAAGCGCTTTTGTAACAGGTTTTGTGTAATCCCAGTCAAGTAGTTTTTGAATCACTTCGCGAGCAATCGCGTTTACGAGCCATGGCTGACCCTGAGTCTGTTCATAAATATATTCAACTGCATCTTTTTCAAATACCTGCCCTGTATCCGAAGTATGCTGCAAGTATAATTCCCAAACCTGCTCTATTGTAAAGTTCTTGATTGTCAAGACTTCTCTGACTATATTTAACGGACTTGATACGCATCGCGGTTCACCATTGGGACGTGCTGTCCAACGGTAATCTTTAAGATTGCGCATACCCACAAAAGCAACAGAATGGACAAAGGGTGTCATTCCACGGTCATTATAGCCGGAACGGAGTTGCAGTAAAAACGACAATAGCGTATCTTCACCTAAGCAGTCGGCTTCGTCAAAGAATATTACAAATGGTTTGTCCAATAATTTGCAAAATTGTTTTAAAACAACATATAATACATTTCTATAATCTTCATAGTCTGGATTCTTGGCAAATTCTTCTTTGTGAGGTAACTGACTACGGGTTACATATTTTTTTATGGTGCGAATTAAAGCGGGTATGCCCTTTTCAGCCTGCACAATTTCCTGTCCGCTTTCTACCGTACAGTAAAGTGCATAATACTTGCCCTCATCGTTCAGTTGCCGTGTCAGTTCTTGCAGAAAAGTAGTTTTGCCGCTTTGCCGTGCCGCATGAATTACGAAATACTGGTTCATATCAATTATATTCTTCACTCCGCGAAGCCTTTCGGAGGAATCTATCATATAATGTTCGTCCTTTATACAGGGACCTGCTACGTTAAAGTATCTCATAATCTTATCCGCTTGACAATTTTTGCAAATATAGTGATTTTATTCGGCAAAGCAGTAAATAGTGCTATTTTTAACAAAAAAATAACGGCTTCGCTCTTAGAATGAAGCCGTTACCAATGTTTACTTATGAGAAATTAGGACTGTTATATCGTTTATTTTAAATTAATACCCTTGATTTTGTACCAGATTGTCGCTCGAATCTATGGCTGGCTGTGGAATAGGACACAACCGTCGTTTTGCAGGGTCAAAATTGCGTGCAGGCCATACTACTATTTTCTCTGAAGGGTCAAATACGTATTCGTCATCACCCACCGTCTTGAATTTTACTGTATAACCGTGCAGCGGCTTTGAATATGCTTCTTTGGCATCACCCCAACGCACGAGATCATAATGGCGGCTGGGAAGCAGTTCATGAGCGAGTTCAAGGCGGCGTTCTTTCTTCAGTTCGGCTTTCGTGGCGTTGCTGTTTTCGGGTAGCCCGGCACGCTTACGTATCTGATTTAGTAATGATTTAGCTTCGCTGTTACCTTCACCGTTTTTCCATATCAGCGCCTCAGCTTTCATCAGCAATACGTCGGCATAACGAATGATCACTGTTGCCAAAGCATTATGACCATCGCTTGTCTGTACGGTTTTTCCCACACAATCAGCTCCTTCATAAATAGACATAAATTTTCTGATGGTAAGGTGCGTAGGACTTGATACTGACGGCGGATTTACACACCAATGAATATCATGCCCTACAAAATCTATGTGCTGTCCCGGTACAAGAAGAGTAGCATCACGACGGGCGTCGTCAGGCTCGTCGTAGGCTTCATACAGTTCAGCTGTCGGCTGGAAATATCCCCACGTGTTCTTGTAGCCGTAACCATCCTGTTGGAATCCCATTCCGTGATACATTGATCCGCCACCTGTCGTGCCACTACCGGGGATGGAAAAGATGTATTCTTCGCTGAAATTATTTTCCACTCTCCAAAGTCTGGCAAAATCGGGATATAATCCCCGTTTGTCCAGTCCGGTCAGTCCCATTACTTTGTCACACATTTCGATAACAATGTCAAAATATTTGGCATCCCATTCAGATGCATACAAAGCGGCGCGTGCAGCAAAAGCCCATGCTGCAGCTTTGTGCGGGTGTCCATAATTGGTCGGTGATTGTTGCGAAAAATAAGGTAATAATTCGGCTGCCTTACGCAAATCGCTAATAATCATTTCATAATTGTCCAACACCGAGGGAGGGCGGGCGACATCCATATTGTCCACCGTATTTTCTTCTGTAACAATAGGTATTCCGCCGTTAGGACCATTGTCACCATACCATGGACACATCCACAAATAACTATAGGCGCGGAAAAAATAGGCTTCCCCGATGGCTTCATCTTTTGTTGCCTGTGCAATATTCATGTCTGGCACATAACGAAGCAAATCATTGGTTTTAGCAATCAAAACATACATATTTTGCCATATATCGGATACCCGTGTAAAATCAGCGCTTCCCTGAAAATTTTTAAAGGCATCTCCGATGCCACTGGAACCGCTTCTTCCAGGAATCATGTTGTCATTCGCACATTCATACCATATATGCCCGCGTCCGGTTACTTCCTGTATTTGCTGATAAGCATACAGTGCATTAACTGCGTTTTGAAGATCCGATTCCGTCTTCCAGAAATTGGCCGAAGTGTCGGGTCCGTATGGCTCATATTCCAAAAAATCATTGCATCCGTAACTAGAGAGGATGATAGCCAATATACATCCTTTCATACTGTATTTTATAACATCTTTTTTCATATCGCATAAAATTTAAAAAATAAGATTCAGTCCAAAATTAAATACACGGGCAATGGGATATGTATTTCCGTCTAAGCCTGTGTTGCCTACTTCAGGGTCAAATCCCCTGTAGTCAGTAAAAGTCAGTGTATTTTCCGAGCTTGCATAGATCCGAATATCCATTCCTCTCATTCCAACTTGTTGCATGAGTGTTTTAGGCAGAGTATAACCGATTGTTACATTTTTCAAACGGAGATAACTGCCGTTGTCAAGGAAGAAGTTATTATCGCTATTGAAGTTATTATTCGGATCGCTCTGGATGCTCAGACGGGGAATATTCGAGTTTTTATTGTAAGTCCACGAATCAAGGACATCCGCTAAAACATAACCGTTGTTCCTTCCCTGATAGCCCATCTTTTTATAACCGCTGTATATTTTTACACCGGAGATTCCTTGGAAAAAGAAACTGAAATCGAAATTCCTGTACTTAAAATCCGCCCCGAAGGAATAAGTCAATTCAGGTAGATAACTTCCCATATACTGCCGGTCATCATCATTAATAATACCATCGTCGTTGTAATCAATAAATTTTAAATCGCCAGGGACGGCATTCGGTTGAATTTTCTGGGACACACCTGTTTGCGGATCCGTCCAGGTATAGTTGTCTATTTCCTCCTGTGTCTGGAACAATCCATCCGTTTTTATCAGTTTGTAAGAATACCACGGTTGCCCGACAGCCGAGCGCAACGGCCGTGAAGAACCACCATCCGTAGAATTACTATGCGTCAATTCTTCTCTTCCGCCAAGGTCTTTAACCTCACTTTTAACGGTGCTGACATTGCCTGAAATGTTCATTTCAACTTCACCTATGTATTTGGTATAATTAGCGCTTATTTCCCATCCTCTATTTAATACACTGCCAACATTGCCATAAGGCTCAGTAGCAATTCCGGCAGTTTGAGAAATCGGAATGCGGTCTATCAAATCTTTCGTGAGTTTATGAAAATAATCTACCGACAGACTCAGGGAGTTGCTTAATATGGAAATATCCAGACCAACAGAAGTTTGCTCGGTTGTTTCCCATTTCAGGTTACGATTGGAAATCGTATTTTGGTAAAGTCCGTAGATCAGATTTGATCCATCAACGCCCATCGCCATAGGACCGACCATGGACAATGGCACATTGTATGAATAATTGGGCACTAATGCAACGTTTCCAACTTGTCCCCATCCTGCTCGCAGTTTTAACAAATTGATAAAGGATGAGTGAAAGAATTTTTCAGAAGAAATTTTCCATGAGCCTGAAAAGGCCGGAAATATACCATAGTTGTTTTCCGGCGCAAGTTTTGAAGATGCATCACGACGGATACTTGCCGTTGCAAAATAGCGATCGGCATACGAATAGCCGATACGTCCAAAAACGGAATTAAGCGCTTCTTCCGAAATGCTTTCCGAGGGTTTACTATAAGCCCAGTCGTTTGCATTTGTGAATATAGCATAATGTTCGTCTTCTTTGTCGAAATCACGTGCACTGGTTGAATTAGAATGCAACGACGTATATTGCATCGTGAAGCCTGCCATTGCGCTAATTTGGTGTGCATCAAACGATTCAATGTATGTTGCTACATTTTCCCATATCCATTTGTTGTTCCAGGAAGAACTTACCGTACGGTAATTCTGAGCATCTGTACGTCCCGGCTCAGTGACTCTGGGGGAAAATTCCTCGTATCTGCCAGTATTGACATTTTCAGTAAAACTCGACTGGATAGAAATGGATGATATCGGTTTGATTTCCAGCGTTGAAGTGGAGAATACTTTGATATTGGGACGATTTTGGTGCAGCCGAAGCAACCGGGCTACCGGATTCGCATAATCGCCTACTCATGCAATGCCTTGTGCGGAAGCCCACAAAGGGATGATTCCGCCGAATTTTTGCGTACCATCTTCGTTATACACAGGCGTACCATCTTCATTATATTCATAAACAGTTGCAGAGCGTGGATACAGGATAGCAGCAGTCAAAAGACCGGTATGCGATCCGTTTCCTACATCTCCCTGACCGTTTCCATACGCTAAGGATGCCCGTTCGGAAAAATTCAGCCATTTTGTAATTCGGAAATCCAGATCTAATTTTGTTCCCAATGATTCAGACCAGGTGTTCAACAAAGTGCCTTCGTTTTTATCATACGAAAACGAGGCAAGCGCCTTTATTGATTCGGAACCGCCCGAAAGAGAAACCGAATAATGCTGCGTTTGACCGGTGCGGAATACTTCATCAATCCAGTCTGTGCGTGTTACGCCACCGTAAGGGAACTTTGTGGGGTCATAAGCGACAGGAATATTAATAGTGATGTCAGTTGAAGCAGCCATGTCCTTCCAAATCTGTGTATATTGCTGAGCAGTAACTACTTCAGGCAATCTCCATGCATTTTTATAACCGTGTGATACGTTGGCTTCAATTTTCACTTTCCCTGCTTCCGCTTGTTTGGTAGTAATCATGATTACACCTCCAGAACCCACTTGAGCGCCGTAAATTGCCGCCGAAGCAGCATCTTTGAGAACAGTTACAGAAACTACATCATCCCAGTTGTACGGCGCTCCCGGCACACCGTCAACAACCCAAAGGATGCCACTATCGTCACGCGAACCTTTTCCGCGAATAGTGTAAGTAGCCCCACTTAACGGATCGCCACCATTTTTCTGAATAGTCAGACCTGACAATCGTCCTTGGAGAATGGAATTGATATCCCCCGACTGACTTCTCATCGCCTGATTTGTCTTGATAGAAGCAACCGACATTGACAGATCGTTCTTGCGCGTTGTGCCGTAACCAACCACAACTATCTCTTCCAAGGCTTGCGTATCTTCTTGCAGGCTAACATCGAGTGTCGTCCGGTTTCCGATTGCGATTTCCTGAGTCACATACCCGACAAAGGAAATCACAAGTATCGCATTTTCTTTGACTAATAGCGAAAAATTCCCGTCCGCATCCGTGATGCTCCCGTTAGCGCTGCCTTTTTCGACCACGTTCGCACCAGTGACCGGTTCACCATTCTGGTCAAGTATCCGACCGGTGATTTTCTTCCCCACTTGTTGCTGGGCATATCGAAAAACGGTAATATGACGATCATGGATAGAATACGTCAGGTTGGTATTCTTCAAGGCCTGCGTCATAACTTCTTCAATGGTAGCATCTTTGACATTGACCTGCGCCTTAACGTCATTCACGTCACTGTCTAAATAATTAAATAAAAATTCGCTTTTTTGCTCAATGTGTTTAAAGATTTGCTCCAAAGCGATTTCGTCCGTGCTAAGCGATATCTTAACAGTCTGAGCATAAGTGCCAACCGCCGATATCTGCAGAATGCCTACAACTGAAATAACCAACGTCCATTTCATGATACAAAAAAATTTCTTAAAATCTTTTCTAATACTGTTTTTATTGATACTAATATTTTTCATATATTTGCAAACGAATTACGTTAATAAATAAGCAAGGGCGCTGTTTGCGATAGCGCGTTCTTGCAGTTAAAAATTCTCGGATTCACTGAACCGGCTGCTCCTGCTACGAATGGCCGGTTCTCTTTTTCTGGTTTTACGCTTTACTTTTCCATAGGCAAATCAAATTTAAAAAAGTCCATACTCTATTTCGATACCACATAACTTTTGTCTCCTTCCTTTTTCCACCGAAACGCTACGTTTTTCTTCGTCAGGTTCAGGATTTGTTCCACCGACAGATGCGCATCAAACCCTCCGGTGACAATCCGCGTTCCCAATTCCCGGTTTGCCAAACGAATGGTCACGCCATAGCGTTTTTCGAGTATATCAAGCAACTCGGAAAACGGAATAGACTTGTATTTCAGCACATTGTCTTTCCATGCAGTGGCTACTTCACTGGCCACTTCGTCAATATTGATGTGATGGTCGGACAGGTTACAGACCAACTGCTGGTTGGGTTTCAACTTGACGCTCTGTCCGTCGGTTTCAAACTGGATTGCGCCCTCTATCAGGGTCGTTGTCAGCACAGGTTCGCCGGAACGGTATTTTACATTGAACGCAGTGCCGAGCACGGTAATGCGGCTTTCGTCCAAACTGACCACAAAGGTTTTTTCGCGGTTTTTCACGACGTTGAAAAAGGCCTCGCCTTCCAACATCACTTCGCGCACGTTCACGCCATACACGTTGGAAAATGTGAGTTTGCTGTTTTTATTGAGCGTAATTTTCGTACTGTCAGGCAGATAAAAAGTGGCAATTTCCTCGCTTGTGATAAACGAATAATAGTTTATCGGCGGTGACTTCTGCGAAGAGACAGCCCAATACGTGCTCAGCCCTACCAGTATGGCCACGGCCGCCGCCACGCCGGCATACCTCAACCACTGTGCAAACACGGCGCGGGTGTTATTCTTGGATTGCCTGATACGCTCCAGCAACTGTGTGCACAAAATCTCCTCGTCGCGGACGGCATCGCCCGTAACTTTCGCCTGCCAATACGCCTTGCAGCGCAGGTAGGCGGTTTTGTTTGCTTCGCTGGTCGCGATCCATTCCGAAAGAACTGCGGCGTCTTCGTCGGACGCCTCTCCCGAAAGATCGCGGGCGATGATTTGTTCGATTTCTTGAGTCATTTTTTTATTTCTCGTTATTATTAAAGTACCGGGAAACGGGATATTCCCTTAGTCAAAAAGCGGTAAAAAGTATTAAAAATACTTATTCGTGCGACAATGCCTCCCTAATTTTCTTCATTGCAGTTGTCAGATGGGCTTCGACCGTCTTGACGGCGATGCCGAGATGAGCGGCGGCTTCACTGTATTTCATACCGTCTTCCCTGACTAATTTGAAGGCTAACTTGGCTTGCGGAGGCAGTTGTTCGACGGCTTCATTCACGCGCTCGATCGTTTCGCGGGAAATCAACTCATCTTCGGGCGTCGTTTGCGTAGAGGCAAACAGGTCAATTGGTACGTCGTCGAGATTTACAAACTCCGGCCTCTCCGTTCGCAAATAATTCAGTATCTTATGCTTGGCTATCCTGTAAATATAGGCGTCAAAGTTATTGACTTCCGTCAATATTTTCCGGTTTTCCCAGAGGGCGAAAAACACGTCGGACGTCAGTTCTTCGGCCGTTTCCTTCGGCTTCACGTACATTAATATATACCGCATAATCCGGTCTGACCAGGCATGGTACAAACCCCTGAACGCCGCTTCGGAGTCTTTCTGTGAAAGTTCTTCGAGGTAATGACGGATATATGTAATAACCTTTGTCTGCATAAAGCTATTAGACCGTATTATAATTAATAAAACTGCGCCAAATATACACAATTTTCTCAAATGTCAGACAAAAGGGCTATTTTTTTACCTGTTTTTTTTACATCGGACTACCTGTCCTTTTCAAAACAAATCCAACATAAGCATTTTCAGACCAATGCGTCACGGCCACACTCCGACCGGACAGGAAGAAAATGCATTGGTTCCAACAAAGAAATGTAAGGTCATGGCGCAATAAATCAATGAGATAAACCACAATATGAGCAATGCCCACTTGATTCCCGTTGGTATGGGTTTGAAATGCAGCCAATTGCCAAAAATGGTATAAATTAGCGCCACTAACGGAATACTCAATAACAGGAGCAGCCCCGTACATCCCAGGATAAGGGTATATTGCGGCACATTCTGCAAAAAATCAAGCTGTTCCATCAGAACCGGAGGTATGCTGAAAATGCCCAGCACAATGGCAAACAATGCCAGCAACAGGCTTACAACCAGACATAAAAGCAGAAATGCTATTAACACAGTCACTAAAATGATACCTGCTTTCAGCAGGACGCCCATAAACGAAACAAAAAAGTCCAGTATCTTCCGGAACGTGGAGCGCGACTGATCCGAACGGATATAGTCATTTACATTGCTGCTGATTTTCTCGAAACTGTCCGTCACGGTCTTCCCCAGATTTTCCAAGTTCACTCGTTCTCCACGCATAATTAACTTATCCGCAGCAGTTTTGGCCAATGGCATCACAATCCACATAACGATATAAGCCACCGTCACGAAAGGCGAAAAAGGATGGATAAACAACAGTACGATCATCACTAACCGGACAATCGTCACGTCAATTCCCCAATAGGCGGCCAGCCCTCCGGCCACACCGCCGAGAATCCGGTGGTCGGGGTCGCGCATCAGGCGTTTTTTCTGCCTTTCCATCTCGTCCGGCGCAGGCGGCGGCATTGTGTAGCGTTTTTCGCTTTCCGCATCTGTTTCTTCTTCGTTCAGGATTTCTTCAGGCTGTCCCATCCGCTTGATCACTTCTTCGATGTATTTAACGGTAATCACCTGAATACCTGCACACATTCGTTCGTTCAACAAGTCGGAAATCCGCGTTTCAAAGTCGTCCATAATCTCGTCCGTCCCTTCTTCGCGGCTGAAATGGATGCGAAGATTGGATAAATAATTATCAAGCAACAGATAAGCATCTTCATCTATAGGAAAAACAATTCCTCCCAGATTGATAGTCAATGTTTTTTTCATCTTATTTTGAATCTAAACAGTTTTTAATATGATTAATTGTATCGTTTAATTCCTGCCACGACATTTCCAGTTCCTTTACGCTTTCCATGCCCAACTCCGTCAATTGGTAATATTTACGGGGAGGCCCTTGTGTGGATTCTATCCATTGATAACTAAGCAACCCGCTGTTTTTAAGCCGGGTAAGCAGAGGATACAAGGTGCCTTCCACAACGATTAGCCGCGCGTCCTGCAATCGTTGAATAATATTCGACGCATAGAGCGCCTCCTTTTCGAGGAGCAACAGGATACAGTATTCCAATATCCCTTTCCTCATCTGCGATTTCACATTTTCTATGTTCATAAAACCACGATCTAAAAATTCGGCACAAAGATAGGCATTACTAATATACCATGCAATACATAGTACTATTTTTATAGTTATTTAACTAAAAATACTTCAGGCAAACCTTTGAACAGATTCATCTTGCCAATAATTTATATCATTGATTTGCTGCATTTTAAAAACAGAAAAAAATCTTCCGTGAAAAAGAAAGTGGTGTAATGCAAAGTTTTTTCATATCTTTGCCGCCGATTTTATAAATATACAGGTAGAATATGCAAAAGAATTTGGTTATCGTAGAATCCCCTGCTAAAGCGAAAACGATTGAAAAGTTTTTGGGGAAAGACTACCACGTGATGTCAAGTTACGGACACATCCGGGATTTGAAAACGAAAGAGTATAGTATTGATATTGAGCATAATTACACTCCGGAATACGTCATTCCCGCGGACAAGCGAAAACTCGTTTCCGAACTGAAAAAAGCAGCGCATGATTCTGAAAATGTATTGCTGGCTTCCGATGAGGATCGTGAAGGAGAAGCCATTGCATGGCATTTGTCGGAGGTACTTGGCCTGAACCAGGACAAGACTAAACGCATTGTGTTTCATGAAATTACAAAAAATGCCATTCTTCATGCATTAGAGAATCCGCGTCATATCAACATTGACCTTGTGAATGCCCAGCAAGCCCGTCGCGTACTTGACCGGATAGTGGGTTTCGAGGTTTCCCCGATATTATGGCGCAAAATCAAGCCGGCATTATCGGCAGGCAGGGTTCAATCCGTAGCGGTACGGCTGATTGTAGATCGCGAACGCGAAGTGAACGCTTTCATTTCCGAGCCTTCGTTTCGGGTGACGGCTACCTTCCTGCTTTCGGACGGTACGACTTTATTGAAAGCTGAACTGAACAGGCGTCTGAAAGATATCCAGGAGGTGAACGAATTTCTGCAATCCTGCATCTCTGCTGAATTTGTCATTGACGACATCAGCACCAAGCCGGTAAAAAAATCGCCTTATCCGCCATTTACGACCTCGACCATGCAGCAGGAGGCCGCACGCAAACTGGGCTTCTCTGTGACGCAAACCATGGTGATCGCCCAAAGGCTTTACGAATCGGGGCTTATTACCTATATGCGCACCGACTCGGTCAATCTGAGCGATTTAGCCCTTCACGCCTCGCACAACGCCATCCTCAACGCATACGGCGAAAAGTATTACCAGTTTCGGAAATTCCACACCAAAAGCAAGGGGGCGCAGGAAGCGCACGAAGCCATCCGGCCAACTGATATGAATATTCCGGAAATCAGTGGAAACACACAGGACAAGAAACTGTACGAGTTGATATACAAACGCACCATTGCCTGTCAAATGGCTGATGCAGAACTGGAACGCACTACGATCTCCATTGGCATCGGGAAAAGGAAAGAAAAATTTGTCGCAGTGGGAGAAGTCCTCAAATTCGACGGTTTCCTGCACGTATATATGGAAACGCCGGACGAAGACAATGAAAAAGAACAGACCAACGGAATCCTGCCGCCAGTTAAACAGAACGAGGCCTTGAAATTGAAAGAAATGATTGCAGCCGAACGGTTCACACAACGTCCGCCGCGTTATACGGAAGCCAGTTTAGTACGAAGACTTGAAGAACTCGGAATTGGTCGTCCTTCGACGTATGCGCCTATTATTCAGACAATTCAAAATAGAGGCTATGTTGTCCACGGCGACAAACCGGGCGAAGAACGGAAATATGCCATTGTGACCCTGAAAAATGACAAGATCACGACCTCCGAAAAGAAAGAAACAATTGGTTTAGACCGCGGAAAATTGTTGCCTACCGACACGGGCATCATCGTCAATGATTTCTTGATGGAATATTTTCCTGACATCTTGGATTATAACTTTACGGCGAATGTTGAGAAAGAATTTGACGCCATTGCAGAAGGACAATTGGTCTGGACAAGTGCATTGGACAAGTTTTATAAATTTTTCCATCCGATTGTCGAAGCCACTTCCGCTGTGAAAACCGAACGTAAAATAGGCGAACGCCTGCTGGGAACAGACCCTGTAAGCGGCGAGCCTGTTTATGTCAAAATCGGACGCTACGGTCCGATTGCCCAACTTGGCAATCCGAGCCTTGATGATAAGAAAGATAAAAAACCGCGTTTCGCTTCGCTGGGAAAAGGACAGTCTATCGAAACAATTACGCTTGAGGAAGCGATGAAACTCTTTGACTTGCCACGCACAGTCGGCGAATTTGAAGGGAACGAAATGATCGCTACCATCGGACGCTTCGGGCCGTATATCCGTCACGACGGAAAGTTTACCTCTATCCCAAAATCATTGAATCCTTTGACAATCACGGAAGAAGAGGCTATTCAACTGATTGAAGCCAAGCGCAATAAAGAGAAACAACGCTTCATCAAGAAGTTTGACGAAGAACCGGAACTGGAAGTCCTGAATGGTCTGTACGGCGCATACATCGCCTATAAAGGCAAGAATTACCGCCTTCCCAAAGGATCAAATCCCGCTCAACTGACGTTGGAAGAATGTAAAAAAATCATTGCCGAATCGAACGAGAAACCAGCCAAAAAACGTCCGCCAATGGGACGCAAAAAGGCTTAATATCCTGTTCGTAATATAATTACTGTTCTTTCGGCAGGTTTTCAACCAGCGTTTGCAGCAAAGCGCCGACATCCGGCGTTGCCGCGCCGTCTTCGTTCCACAGGCCAATGATGTAGCGTCCTTTCCACACAAGAGGAATGTCGCCGTTATACTTGTCTTTTATCAAAAAATCGCCTTCGCTTACTTCCAACGACTGATCCGAGAAGCGAAGGTATTTGGTTATGACCTCTTTGGCGCCTTCCGCAGATTTGGCGTCCACGATAAAATACTGCAACGGCTGGCCGCCCTTCTCATACCGTGCAAAATAAACAGCTTTCAGAAACTCGTGTCCGATGTAACCGGAAGTGATATATGCCTCGGAATAAGGGATTTTCCCTTCGGCCGGAAAGCATTTGACAAGCGGGGGATAAGTGGCGTCGGGTGCGATCTTTCCGGCCAGCGCTTTTCCGATGGTCTGAAACGTCTGCGACAAATCGTCTGCACTGTTGCTCCTTATTTTTATATACATAGCCCCGACAAAAAATGACAGGTTCTGCCCGTCGCCCTGCGCCTCACCGCCGATGGGATAAATGGTTTGCTCTCCCGAACGCTCCGCTGCATACATGCCAAAGGCATCTTCCGGAGTAGCGTGACGATAGGCCTGTATCGTGATATAATCGTCGCCTTTCTTATATTCCAGCGAAGTCATCTCCCTGAAATTGTTTTCGATAAACAATGGCGCTGCTCCGTTAATCCGGTCAAACAGGTTATCGGGATTGAACACTTCCAACTCACCTGACAAGCTCCAACCGGAAATAGCAGGCAGGTACGATTTCAACTCTTCCGGCGTTTGCGCAAAAAGCGAAAACGTGAAGAATAATGAAACGAACCACAGTATGACATACTGATGAAATGATTTCATATTTATTTAACTGTAAGTTGTTTATGTTAAAAATACGTCGGGAACATTCATAACCGGACGGACGGCGGCAATTTTTTTAGCTACGTCGAAACCGGACGGGCATTGCACATGGCAGTTCTTCCCACATCTGCTACATACCGTTTCCGGCAGATTTAATTCCAGTAATGTTTCTTTCGACAGACTTGCGTTTTTATACCCGAAAGCATACATATAAGCCCGCATCAGGTCAGGAACAGGCAGTTTTTCGACGCACATTTCCATACATTTCCCGCACTGCTGGCAATACAACAACTCCTTCCCGCAAAGCATGGCAAGGTATTCTTTTTCCGCCGGCGTCAGATCCGGCTGACCGGCTGCAGCTACACATTCTTCCAATTCGTCATAATTGGTAAAACCGGGAATGACCGTAGCGACGTTTTCATTTTGCCATACCCATTTCAGACAGGCCTGTGCATTGATTTTCCTCTTTCCGTCAGCATCTTCCACACCGCCGGCCATCGTTTTCATCGCCACAATGCCAATACCGGCCTTCGCTGCCCGTTCGATGGCTGCATCCGTTTCTTTGAGATTGTCCAAGGTAAAGTTATAACTCAGCAGGATAACGTCGTAGATGCCGGCTTCGATCCCGGCGTCTATCAGTTCCGGTTTACGGGCATGAGTGGAAAATCCAGCATGGCGAATTTTACCATCGGCCTTGAACTTCTGCAACAGGGTGATTATCCGCTTGTCGGTTACTTTTTCTATGCTGTTGAGCGCATGAGTATAAAAAATATCCACATAATCCATCTGCAACCGCTTCAGGCTCAAATCTAACAGCGCCGTAAAATCTTCCTCAAACTGATCCTTCAACGGGTAATCAAATTTCCCTTTCGTCGCAACCGTAAACGAATCGCGCGGTTTACCTTTGAAAAATCCGCCCAACATCGTTTCATTGCGTCCTTCCTGATAACCGTGCGCCGTGTCGAAAAATGTAATTCCCGAATTGTATGCAGCCCTGACTACATTCGGGTTTTCCGCCTTCATCACCCCCATGCTCAGGATAGGAACGCGGATGCCCGTCCGTCCCAGTGTTCGAATGGGAAATTTGCTCCCTTCCTGTTCGACCGATTTCTTTCTCATGGTGGCTGCTGCCATCGTTGGAAATGTCAATGTGCCGGCTCCAACCGCTGCCGACATACGTAAAAAATCTCTCCGATTTACTTCTTTTGTTTTCATAATGATTTTGTTTTATTTTCGCCACAAAAATACAAACAATTTGGAAAACAACAAATTTTGCACAAATTTTTCTATCGTAAAAATCAAAGAAAAATAATTGTCAATTTTTATTGTTCATGTTTATTTATTCTGTATTTTTGCTGCTTCAACGAATTAATAGTGAATTTACTTATTAAAAACTGTAACGATGAACAGACTGTTTCTTTTATTTTTCGTCCCTGCCTGGGTGATCATTAGCGGTTGCTCGCAACATACAACCGTTAACGGCGTTCATATTGCCGCAAAAGGCAAAACCGTAATGCTGCAAAACGACTTTGTCCAAGTCGTTTTCAACCTCCAAACCGGTTATTACCAAGTGTATGACCTTGCGGAAAACGTGCTTTGCATTGACAGCGCTTATGCCGAAGTAAACGACCTGAAAACGACCGACAAAGGTGTCGTGAAATGGAACGCTACGCCCGATTCCGCAGGGCAATCGCTGCTTATTGAGCATCAGAATGAACAAAAAATCAAACTGTTGCTTCGTTTTTCGCTGCAAAAAGACAATCCACGGATCCTGCTTACGGCCGGACTTGAAAATGCTTCATCGGACACCTTGATTATCAAACATTTTTCGCCGCTTTCAGGCGGCAAATTGTTTAAAGACAGAAATATTACCGAAAACATGAAAGCGCTCACCGGAACAGGCGGTGCTGTTCCAACTGAGATTCTCGACAGTCTGCCGGTGCATAGCATCAACAACCTGCTTCTGTATTTCGGAAATAAAACGTCGCATCGCTCTGTGGTTCTGGGCGGTATCACATACTCAGAATTTAATAAGTATGTTCGTTTAGATCATTCGGTTGAGTTGTATGCCAAAGACCCTGTTGGGAAACGACTTGATCCAAATTCAAGTTATTTACCCGACGGCGACCGTTTTTATGTGGACTGTATCACACAAGACCCGTTTATTGCTATCGAAACCTACGGCAAAGCGCTGTCTGATTTGCAAAATGCTCATCCACAGTATTATTACTTTCCTTCTATTTGTCTATGGTATGCGATGAAGCCTGTTTATGGCAAGTCTATTGCGACAAATGATTCGCCCGGAGCAGTGGCCGAAATGCAACGTGTCAAAGACAGTGGCTGGTTACGCTATACTACGATGGCAATACGCTTAGTGCCTGACTGCTACGACGAAAACAACGAAAATGGCTGGTGGGACGACGTTCACTGGCAGCAACATGGCAGTGGCAGAAGTCAGCAGGATATCGAACTGAAAGGCGGTCATCTCCGCAAACCCTACGAAACAACCCGCAAATGGGCGCAGGCAGTAACTGAACTGGGTGGTATTCCGCTGATCTATTTCCAGACGGCAGTGCGTTCAAAAGATTATGCAGAGCAATTTCCCGAACACATGCTGTTTAACGAATCATTTCATGCACTCAACAAAGACAGCATACCCGAAGGTATTACCCAGGGCGAATGGGGATGGGCTTGGGGAAACCTGAATCAGTACTGTACCTCTTACGACTTCACGGACAAGGATTTTGTGGCGCATATCCGCGATGTTTATAAAAATTTAAATGACGGAGGCGTGCGTGGTCTGATGTATGACTATCCCTCGACAGGCTGGGCTTTCTACGGAGGGATGGACGATCGCTATGCTACCGCCGGAAGTATGTATCGCACTATTTTTCAGCTTGCTCGCGATGGTCTTGGAGCTGACGCTTTTCTGCATGAACGAAATTTTTGCATCGGCTCTGACATTACG
Source organism: Tannerella sp. (assembly GCA_031272155.1). Lineage (GTDB taxonomy): Bacteria > Bacteroidota > Bacteroidia > Bacteroidales > Tannerellaceae > Tannerella. The sequence goes on from JAISUI010000100.1 coordinate 16,340, forward strand.
CTTGGTATCGTATCCTCGCAACGTATTTGGACAGATACCGATATTGCAACGCCCGAAATGATTACACGCGGAGGACTGCGCTGGTATAAAAACCGCGTTGCAGTAGGCTATGACATGGATGCCAAAAACTTGCTCAAAGCCTCGCCGTCTAATGACGACGGGCTTCATAAACTGCTTACCATGAGCTATACAGCGGGTTCGCGGCTCTTGCTGGCAAACAGTTTTTCCTCGCTCGACAGGAAACATATCTTCGCCTTGTCGCGCATTTTTCCGTATCATTCTTCCACTTTGACCGCACGACCTGTGGATATGCTGCAGAATGCTTACCCGAAGGTTTACAGTTTCCACATCAGCGACGACTGGCTGCAGGTAGTCTTTTATAATCAGGATGACAACCATCCCGCAACGATTTCTGCAGAAATGTCGGCGCCGTCGGCTACGGGAGGGCTTGAATTGCAGTCCGACCGCTCGTATTATGTTTACGACTTTTGGAACAACCTGTTCGTTGGCAAAATTTCCGGCAATGCTGCTCTCACACAGGATTTGCGTCCGGGCGAGGCGAGGATGCTTTCCATTCGCGCCGTTGCTCCTCATCCACAAGTCGTTTCCACCGATCGCCACCTGCTACAAGGCTACATAGAATTGTCGGACATTGCATGGGATGAAAGTGCCAAAACCTTGAAAGGCAATGCGCAATTAATTGAAAACGAGCCGATAACAATAACAATAGCCACTAACGGCTATTCAGGCGTAAACACTTCGTCCGAAGTTACCGCATCCATGAAAGAACAAGACGGTTTGCTCAACATCGTCCTGCAAAGCGATAAAGGCGGATGGACAGCGTGGAAGGTTGATTTTTCAAACTAATAAAAGATTCTATGACCCCAAGAGAACGAGTATTGACTGCTCTAAATCACGAGACGCCAGACCATCCGCCTTTTCAGGCTACATTTACGCCGGAATTTGCGGACAGGTTGCGGGCGCATTTCCAACTGCCGCAGCAGTTCACCGAGCCACACCACCGCGAATGGTATGGCTACGACCTTGA
>JAISUI010000013.1 GCA_031272155.1 Tannerella sp.
GATACGTAGAACAACTTGTAGAAATGATGCGCGAGGCGCACTCCAACAAACCGCAACCGCGATTTTTGGATATTCCTGATGAGATGAAAGGCATCGAAGCCATCATCGACTTGGACAAAGCGATAGAAGAAGGCGAGGAATATACGCTCGAAAATATTTTCGGCATTGAGCAGGTATATTTTCCGCCGGAAAACCGCCTGACAGACGCGCAAGTGCATACACTATTGGACGCCATACTTGAACTGTGGCGGGTTTTCCATTACGAGGCGGTTTTCAGAAAGGGCGAATTTTCGGAACGCCAACAATACACCAAACTTGTTGAATATTGGAAACACAGCGCCCCAAAAATGCGTTATTCTAATGGTACTTGGTACTTTGAAATGTTCGATTACGAAAAATATTGGGACGAAGATGAAATGCGTTATCTTACGGAAGATGAATATTTTACCAAGTATCCCATTACTCCATACGACCCCGATATAAACATAGATGATATTTGCAGGTGCGATGACCCGTTTCAGTCGCAAAAACAGGAATATAGAGAAAAATTAGACACGGCAGCCGCCAATCCGAACAATATTCACGGCATTTTCAACTGGTGCGACCGCTGGTGCGAAAAATGTAGCCAAACCGAGCGTTGTACGCTTTTTCAGAGTTCGCAGCGAATGTCGGAAACCGAAAGTAAAGACGATTTCTTCGAGCAACTGACGGTGATTTTTTCCGCAACAATGGATATGCTCAAAGAGCAGGCAGAACGACTGGGTATCGACTTTGACAATTTGAAAGATGCCGGTATTGAAAAAAATACGAAAAAATGAATTGTTTTGCAGCCATAGATTTTGAGACGGCAAATTACTACCCATCAAGCGTTTGCAGTGTTGGCATAGTGATAGTGCGAAACGGGGAAATTACGGAGAAAATCTACCGTCTAATCCGCCCCGAGCCGGAGTGGTATTCGTATTGGAATACGCGCACTCACGGATTGACTGCCGAAGATACCAAAAATGCGCCTGTTTTTTCGGAAGTGTGGGCAGAAATTGCGCCGCGCATTGCCGGTCTGCCGCTTGTGGCGCACAACAGCCCGTTCGACGAAGGTTGCCTGCGGGCTGCGCATCGCGTCTATCAAATGGATTATCCCGATTATGAGTTTCATTGCACTTGCCGCGCTTCGCGAAAACGATTCGGGAAGTCGCTGCCCAACCACCAACTGCACACGGTTTCAGCGCATTGCGGCTTTGATTTGACGCAACATCATCATGCGCTTGCAGATGCGGAGGCATGTGCGGTGATTGCGCTGCGGATTTTTGGGTAAAATTTATAAATATTTCCTCCAATAATACATCGGCGGCTCTGTTTCGTCGAAGCCGACACTTCGGTACAGTTTTTGCGCCTTTATGTTATCCTGCCGCACTTCGAGCGAAATCCGGCTGCAGCCACGTATTTCCGCATCGTGGATAATCGCCTCCATCAGTTTCCGTCCGACGCCCCTTCCACGATATGCCTTCAACACAAAAACATCATGTATATTGATCATCGGTTTAGCCGTAAAGGTAGAAAAATGTTCATAAGCGACTACGATTCCAATAAAATTTCCATCACTTTCCGCAAACCGCACAATGGCTCTCGGATGAGTCCTTAATCCTTCCACCAACGCTTCCTGTTCGTTTTCCGACAAAGGGATGCCTTCCCCCATTTCATCTTTTATATATGCGTCTATTAAATTGATAATAGCCTGTTTATGCTCCGGAAGAGAATGGTTGCACGCCGTTATCCGGATATTATTTTCCTTCATTTCAGGTTTATTTTTTTATTCGCGGACAAAGATACAAAAAATACAATTACCCGCTTCTTTGGCAGGGAAAGAAAATCCATTTCAAGGGTTAGACGGATTTTTTTTTGAGATAATGGCACAAAGTTTGCTGTACATATCGAAATTATGCTTATTTTTGCACTGGAGAACTATGGAAATTATGAAGATAAATGATTTTTCGACAGAAGTAATTCAGACCGTTCGTCACAGCAGCGCTGTAGCGGCGGAACTTCAACATATATGTGTTGAACCTGAGCACCTTATGCTTAGCTTATTAGGCGACAAGGATTGCTCTGCGGTTCAATTATTAAGGAGTATTGACGTCGTTTGCGAAGTTTTTGGCAAGCTGCTGAAAAACAAGACGCAATCCCTGTATGCTCAATCGGACGGATCGGGCGGTGACATTGCACTCAGCAAAGCATCGGAACGGATTCTGCGGATGAGCGTTTTGGAGGCGCGTTTGTTCAAAAGCGAAAAAGCCGGCTCGGAACATTTGTTGCTGGCAATACTGAAGGACAACGACAACAAAGTGACGGAACTGTTGGCAGAAGCGGACATTACGTATGTCACCCTTTACAATAAGTTGCTGAGCGTCATAGGATATGATGACGAAATGGAAGAGATTCGCGACGGATTTACAGAAGAAGACGAAGATGATGACGACGATGATTCGTTTTCGTCTATTCATAAGGATACACCTGCGTCGCGAGCCGCATCGCCGACTAAAACATCGAATGACACGCCTGTAATTGATAATTTTGGGACAGATGTAACGAAAGCGGCCATGGAAGGCAAGTTGGATCCGATTGTAGGCCGTGAGAAAGAAATCGAGCGTCTGGCACAAATCCTCAGCCGCCGGAAGAAAAATAATCCGGTACTTATCGGCGAGCCTGGCGTGGGCAAGTCTGCCATTGTAGAAGGGTTGGCGCAACGGATCGTTCAGCGTAAGATTTCGCGGGTTTTATTTGATAAACGGGTGATTAGTCTGGATTTGGCATCAATTGTTGCGGGCACAAAATACCGAGGACAGTTCGAGGAGCGCATCAAAGCGATCCTGAACGAGTTATCAAAGAATCCGAACATTATCCTGTTTATAGATGAGATTCATACGCTCGTTGGGGCTGGCTCGGCATCCGGTTCATTAGATGCAGCCAATATGCTCAAACCGGCTTTGGCAAGAGGCGAATTGCAATGCATTGGCGCTACGACCTTAGACGAATACCGCAAGAGTATAGAAAAAGACGGCGCTTTGGAACGCCGTTTCCAGAAAATCATCGTTGATCCGACAACAGAGGAGGAAACGCTTCAAATTCTGCGAAATATCAAAGCTCGATATGAAGAACATCACAATATGATTTATACGGACGAAGCGCTGGAAGCGTGTGTCAAATTGACAGGCCGTTATATCAGCGACCGAAATTTTCCTGATAAAGCCATTGATGCGATGGACGAAGCCGGTTCGCGCGTACATTTATATAATATCGTAGTGCCTCATCATATTGAAGAATTGGAGGCGCAAATTGAAGAAACGAAAAGTGAGAAATTAGTGGCTGTCAAGTCGCAAAACTTTGAACTGGCGGCAAGTTACAGGGACCAGGAACGGCAGTTGCTTTCCGAACTTGATTCGGCTAAATCGAAGTGGGAGAAAGAGATGCAGTCGCATCGAGAAACGGTGGATGCCGAGCAGGTAGCTGCAGTTGTCGCCATGATGTCGGGCGTTCCGGTACAGCGCATTGCGCAAACGGAAAATGTGCGGCTGCAGGAAATGGGAAGTATGCTGAAGGAAAAAATCGTTGGCCAGGACGAAGCCGTCGAAAAAATAGTGAAGGCCATTCAGCGGAATCGCGTAGGGCTGAAAGATCCGAACAAGCCGATAGGTACGTTCATGTTTTTGGGACCGACCGGGGTTGGCAAAACGCATTTGGCCAAGAAATTAGCCGAATATCTGTTTGATGCGGAAAGTTCACTGATTCGCATTGACATGAGCGAATACATGGAGAAATTCGCTGTGTCACGATTGATCGGGGCGCCTCCCGGTTATGTGGGCTATGAAGAAGGTGGTCAATTGACGGAACGAGTGCGTCGCAAGCCGTATTCGGTTGTCTTATTGGACGAAATAGAAAAAGCGCATCCGGATGTGTTCAATCTGTTGCTCCAGGTATTGGACGAAGGGCATCTGACTGACAGTTTGGGGCGTAAGATTGATTTCAAAAATACAATCCTGATTATGACGTCCAATATTGGTACGCGCCAGTTGAAAGATTTCGGGCGAGGAATAGGATTCCATTTGCACATGGAAGGTACGGACAAGGATTTTTCGCGTGGTGTCATTCGTAAAGCCCTTGAACGGAAGTTTGCTCCCGAATTTCTAAACCGCGTGGACGAGATTGTGATGTTTGACCAATTGGACAAAGATGCGATCGGGAAGATTATCCAAATAGAGTTGAAAGCGCTGTATAAGAGAGTGGAAGGATTAGGATACCAGCTCCGGATATCCGATGAAGCTATCGAATATATTGCTTCCAAGGGATATGACGTCCAGTTTGGCGCCCGTCCGTTGAAACGGGCGATCCAGAAATATGTAGAGGACGAAATGTCGGCGCTCATTATCCGTGAATCCTTAGAAAAAGGATGTAAGATATACATCGGGTATGATAAAGAAAATGACAAAATGACAAGCGCCGCGGAAGAGTGTGTAATGGCTTGATATACATTGATATTTAACATAATAAATTGACAAAATGTCAGACCTGAGGGTCTGGCATTTTTTTTGTGAATACCTCACTGGAAATTAAATTAAATTATATTATAAAAATGGCAACACAAGGTAATATTGGAGTAACAAGTGAAAATATTTTTCCAATCATCAAAAAATTCCTTTACAGCGATCATGAGATTTTTCTGAGGGAATTGGTTTCTAATGCGATGGACGCTACGCAGAAGTTGAAAACGCTGGCGTCTGTCGGTGATTTTAAGGGCGAAATGGGCGATTTGACCGTCCGAGTCCGAATTGAAGACGGTAAACTGATCATTTCCGATCGGGGCATTGGCATGACGGCCGAGGAAATAGACAAGTATATCAACCAGATAGCATTTTCCGGAGCGGAAGAGTTCTTGGAAAAATACAAAAATGACGTGTCTGCAATCATTGGCCATTTCGGTTTGGGCTTCTATTCGTCGTTTATGGTGTCGAAGAAAGTTGAAATTGTCACCAAATCCTGGAAAGAAGGAGCGGTTCCGATGAAATGGAGTTGCGAAGGCACGCCTGCTTACGAATTGACAGAAACGGAAAAGGCTGATCGTGGGACGGACATTATCCTCTACATTGACGATGAAAACAAGGAATTTCTCGAAAAAGGTAAAATATCCGCACTGCTGACCAAATATTGTCGGTTCCTGCCGGTTCCGATTGCTTTTGGGAAAAAACAGGAATGGAAAGACGGTAAGTATGTGGATACGGATGAAGATCTGATTATCAATGAGACGCAGCCGGCATGGGTGCGTAAGCCAACTGAACTGAAAGAGGAAGATTACCTGAAATTTTATCAGGATTTATATCCGATGAGCGACGAACCGCTGTTCTGGATTCACCTGAATGTGGACTATCCGTTCCATTTGACTGGGATTCTTTATTTTCCGCGTATCAAGAACAATCTTGACTTGCATCGGAATAAGATTCAACTATTTTGCAATCAGGTATTTGTGACTGATTCGGTTGAAGGGATTGTGCCTGAATTTCTGACTTTGCTGCATGGCGTGCTTGATTCGCCGGATATCCCGCTGAATGTGTCGCGGTCATACCTGCAGAGCGATCAGAATGTGAAGAAAATATCGGCGCATATTACCAAGAAAGTAGCCGACCGTCTGGAAGAAATTTTCAAATCCGACCGTCCACAGTATGAAAATAAATGGGACAGCCTGAAACTGTTTATTCAGTATGGTATGTTGAGCGATGAGAAATTCTATGAACGGGCGGCAAAGTTTGTCCTGCTCAAAGACGTGGATGACAAGTATTTCACATTAGACGAATACTTGAAATTAATCAAAGAAAACCAGACCGACAAAGAAGGAGTAACCGTTTATCTTTATACGACCAGCAAAAACGATCAGTACAGTTATATTCAGGATGCTAAAGATAAAGGATACAGCGTATTGCTAATGGATGGGCAGTTGGATGTTCATGCCATCGGGCAATTAGAGCAGAAGTTGGAAAAAACGCGCTTTGTGCGTGTGGATAGTGATACGATTGATCACTTAATTCGTAAAGCAGATCAGCAGAAGGTGCAATTGGATGAAAATCAGCAGACGGCATTAAAGGAAGTGTTTAACAGCCAACTTCCGGCTATGGAGAAAACTGAATTTATCGTATCTTTTGAAGCCTTGGGCGAACAATCCAACCCTGTTGTGCTGACGCAAAGCGAATACATGCGTCGGATGCGCGAAATGTCGGCTATGCAACCGGGTATGTCGTTCTACGGGGAAATACCCGACAGTTATAACCTCGTACTCAACACCGACCATCCGTTAGTGAAAAACGTATTGGCCGACGAAGAGAAAGCCTGCTCTGAAAAATTGCAGCCCATCCTTGCCGACATCAAAGGCTGGGAAGCTCGACAAACAGACCTTCGGGAAGCGCAAAACAAAAAGAAAAGCGATGAAATTACGGAGGCCGAAAAAGAAGATATGACAAATACGAATAAACAGCTGGATGAACTTCGCGAAAAACTAAACGCTATCCTGTCCGAATACGCATCCGGCAATCCGGTTGTCAGTCAGCTAATTGACTTGGCATTGCTGGGCAACGGCCTGCTGAAAGGGGAGTCGTTAAGTCGCTTCATCCGGCGGAGTTATGAATTGATTTAATACATAATATTTGCACAACATAAAAATCTTCCGTAAATTTGTGCAATTAATATTATGTAATACAAATCAAGAAATAATGGTTAAACGAATATTTTTGTTTTATCTGTTGATAGTCGCCGTTTTACCGGCGGCGCAGGCTATCAAACCGGAAGATGTCAAACCGGTCAAGAATCTGATTTTGCTGATACCCGACGGCACGTCGCTTGCGACAGTTTCGGCTGCACGCTGGTATCAGTTCTATCAGCATCCCGACCGCCCGAAGTTGTATATTGATCCATATCTCTGCGGGACGGTGCGCACGACGTGTTCCGACGCACCCATCGGCGATTCTGCGCCAACAACGTCATGCTATATGACTGGTTATCCAAGCCTTGCCGGCTATGTTTCGACATATCCCGTCAGTCGCGGCGCCGACGATATTATCCCAATGGATCCCGCCCGCGCTTACCAGCCGCTGACGACGTTGCTCGAAGCGGTGCGGATGTTGCAGGGCAAGGCGACAGGATTGGTCTTCACATGCGAATTTCCACATGCTACGCCTGCCGACTGTGCAGCGCACAGCTACAATCGCGGGCGTTACGACTGGATCGTCCCGCAGATGGTGCATAATGACCTTGACGTAGTGATTGGAGGAGGAGTGTCGCTTCTTTCGGACGACGAAGAGGCCTACCTGAAACGCAACGGCTATGCCATTTACAGGAACGATATCGAGGGAATGAGACACGATACCGGTTTGAAAATGTGGGCTTTGTATAGTGATCGCGATATGGCTTACGACCTTGATCGCGACCCTGTCAAAGAACCTTCGATTGAAGAAATGACGCGCAAGGCGATAGAAAAACTGTCGGAAAACGAGAAAGGTTTTGTCCTGATGGTTGAAGGTAGCAAGGTGGACTGGGCGGCACATGCCAACGATCCGGTAGCAATGATAACGGAATTTCTTGCGTTTGACCGCGCCTGCCATGCCGCATTGGAATTTGCCGAAAAAGACGGGCAGACGCTTGTCGTTGTCGTGCCTGACCACGGAAACAGCGGTTTTAGTATCGGCGAACGCAATTGTCCATCGTACAGCAAGATGACGACTGAAGACCTTTTTGGGCCGATTACGCAGATGAAACATACGGCCGAAGGCATTGCCAAACGGCTAAATGAATCGCCATCAGCAGTCGCCCAACAGATTTTCCGTGAAGAAACAGGCTTTGAACTGTCTCCGGAAGAACTGAAAACATTGCATCACTGCAAAGGTTATAAAAACAGTCCTGTCCCTGAGGCCGAACGAACGGACAAGGACGTCCTGCCCTCGCTCTATAGCAGTTCACTTAATACATTTGTAGCAAAGTTCATTACGTCCAAAACCTGTTTTGGCTTCACTACCGGCGGGCATACCGGCGAGGATGTGTTTCTGGCCGCCTATCATCCGGCAGGCACGTTGCCGACAGGGATGAATATCAACGTGGAACTGAATCATTACATGGCGGCAGCCCTTGGACTGACCGGTAAGTTGGACGACCTGACCGCCCTGAATTTTGCACCTCATACGCAGGCGCTGGACGGTTATACATACGATATAATACCACCTGCCACAGAAAAGGGCAATCCGACGCTTGTCGTAAAAAACAAAAAGAAACAACTTACGATAACGCCGTTTACAAACATTGTCAAGGCGGGAAAGAAAGGTCAGGAAGAAATTCGTTTGCAGAGTGTCATCATTTATGTGGATGCGAATCAGACGTTTTATTTGCCGAAGTCATTAAAAGATTATCTGAAATAATAAAAACGCTTAATACTATGTTACGCAGGAATTTAGTTTCAATAGGCGATTGCACGAAAGAGGATATTCTCCGTATTTTAAAGCACGCCAGACAGTTTGAGGAACAGCCCAATCGCGAATTGATGAAGGGGAAAGTGGCGGCGACGTTATTCTTTGAGCCTTCCACACGGACACGGCTCAGTTTTGAAACAGCCGTCAATCGCCTTGGCGGACGGGTGGTCGGTTTTCAGGATGCCTCGACTACAAGTTCATCCAAGGGTGAATCGTTGAAGGATACCATCCTGATGGTCAGCAATTATGCTGATGTTATCATTATGCGGCATCATCTTGAAGGAGCGGCGCGTTATGCTTCCGAAGTGACAGACGCGCCCATTGTCAATGCCGGTGACGGCGCTAATCAACACCCTTCACAGACCTTACTTGACCTTTATTCCATCCAGCAAACGCAAGGAACGCTTGACAACCTGACTATCACAGTGGTAGGCGACTTGAAATATGGACGTACGGTACATTCGCTGATTGTCGGTATGTCGCATTTCTCTCCGACGTTCCACTTTGTGGCGCCCGACGAATTGCGAATGCCTGACGAACAAAAACGTTTCTGTAATTTGCATGATATTCATTATGAAGAACATGTCGCATTTACAGAAGAAATCATTAACCGGACGGATATCCTCTATATGACGCGCGTACAACGCGAACGTTTTACCGATCTGATGGAGTATGAACGGGTGAAAAACGTTTATATCCTGCATAATAAGATGCTGGAAAATAGCCGTCCTAACCTGCGTGTGCTGCATCCGCTACCGCGTGTGAACGAAATTTCGTACGACGTGGACGATAACCCGAAAGCCTACTATTTCCAACAGGCGCGTAATGGACTTTTTGTGCGCGAAGCTATTTTGTGTGACGTATTGGGTATTGATATATAATAAATTAATTTGCAGACAGTTATGGCAATAGAAAAGAAAAAGGAACTGCAGGTAGCAGCATTGGAAAATGGAACGGCCATTGACCATATACCGCCCGAACAATTGTTCAAGGTGGCATCGCTGCTCGAATTGGAAAAATTGAACAATCCGATTACGATCGGTAATAACCTGCAAAGCAAGAAAATGGGCACAAAAGGCGTCATCAAAATTGCCGATCGGTTCTTCAGGGAAGATGAAATCAACCGCATCGCGCTGGTGGCGCCGAATGTGGTGCTCAACATCATCCGCGACTACGAAGTGAGTGAAAAAAAGCGGGTGCATCTGCCGGATCAAATCATTGATATTGTGAAATGTAACAATCCAAAATGTATCACGAATAATGAGCCGATGCAGTCGCGTTTCACCGTCATAGACCGCGAAAAAGCGACAATCAAATGCCATTATTGCGAACGGAAAATAAATCAGAAAGACATTATTATTAAATAGTTAGTAGAGTTTTTAAAGATGAAACATGACTGGAAACCGGGGACGATGATTTATCCCCTTCCTGCTGTAATGGTCAGTTGCGGCAGTGAACCTTCGGAATACAATATCCTTACGATTGCCTGGGTCGGGACGATATGTTCCAATCCGCCAATGTGTTATATATCCGTGCGTCCTGAACGTCATTCGCACGCTATCCTCACGCGAAACATGGAATACGTCATTAACCTCACGACGGTGGAAATGGCTCGTGCAACGGATTGGTGCGGTGTCGTGTCAGGCAGAGATCACCATAAGTTTGAAGAAATGAAACTGACAGTAGGCAAGGCCTCTGTTGTACGCGCGCCGCTGATTGAAGAATCACCGCTTTGCATCGAATGTCGTGTGAAAGAGGTGATGGCGCTTGGCAGTCATGACATGTTTATTTCCGAAGTTGTAAATGTCAAAGCCGATGATCGCTATTTTGATTCCACATCAGGCAAGTTTGATATGCAAAGCGCTAATTTGATGGCCTATATCCACGGCAATTATTACGGATTAGGTGAACTTATAGGACACTTCGGATGGTCGGTGAAAAAGAAATAGCATACTTTCCGTATCTTTGCCCCCGATATGACAGAGATAGAAGTAGATAATATCTGTAAATCCTTCAAGGACGTACAGGCTGTACGCGGCATCTCGTTCACGATTGCGGCAGGTGAGTTCGTGGCGTTGCTCGGACCGAATGGTGCAGGTAAGACAACGACGGTCGAGATGATGGAAGGATTGCGTCGCCCCGACAGCGGGACGATCGTCATCCAGGGGAAAACCTGGCAAAAGCACGAACGCCAGCTGCGGAAAGTCATCGGGTTGTCGCTGCAGGAGACGCGCTTTGCCGAAAAACTGACTGTCCGTGAAACCTTGCGCCTGTTTGCCAGTTTCTATGAACTGGGCGATGAGCGCGTTAGCGAAGTTATCGGGCTAACAGGTCTTGAGAGCAAACAACATGCGATGGTCGGCACATTGTCGGGCGGGCAAAAGCAACGGCTTGCGCTGGCGACATCGCTCCTCAACCGACCGCAAATTCTCTTTCTCGACGAGCCAACGACAGGGCTTGATCCTCATTCGCGGCTCGATCTCTGGAACATCCTGAAAACGCTGAAAGATGAAAGACGTACAACGCTCATCCTCACCACGCATTACATGGAAGAGGCGGAAACGCTCTGCGACCGTATCATCATCATTGACGAAGGACTTATCCTGCGTGAGGGCGATCTGCCGACTCTGCTGAAAGATGGCGAAGCGCGGAATCTTGATGAATTATTTATCAAACTGACCGGTAAACGATTGACGGAAAATACCGGTTTAATCCCTTCTGCTTTATGAAACGATTAATCAACAACCAGTTATGCCGACTTTGCATCGCGCATTTTCTCGAAACCGTCCGCGAGCCGGAAGTGCTTTTCTGGGGAATGGTTTTCCCGGTATTGATTTCCATCGGGTTGGGATTAGCTTTCACGCAGACGACGGAATCGAAATTCAAAATCATGCTCGTCAATGAATATCCAACCCGCCTTGACACGCTACTTGGCACGCATGGCGAAGCGGGCAAAAACATCGCCGTCTGGAAAATTGAAGACAGGACGCTGGGCAACACTGTTTTTACATTTGAACGCAGTGATTGGCACACCGCTATTATCGCATTGAAACGTGGTGAAGCCGACGTGATTGCCGGCGATTCGCTTGGGCAGATGCAGTACCATTTTGACCCGCTCAATTCACAGGCGCAACTGGCTTATACCAAATTATCCACACTCGTCAAGTCGCCTGTCGCCGGAGGCAGTTCGCACGAAACGTCTATTTCTCCTCTGACGCTCAAGGGCGTGCGCTATATAGACTTTCTCATTCCCGGACTGATTGCATTCGGCATCATGTCCGACATTTTATGGGGCATCAGTTACACGATTATTGAACGGCGGTCGCAAAAACTCCTGAGGCGCATGGTCGCCACGCCGATGCGCAAACATAACCTGCTCATTTCCATGATGTTCGTTCGCATCCTGATGAATGCTGTTGATGCGGTCATCATCATCCTCGCTGCCTGGCTGATTTTCGGCGTGGAAATTCAGGGCAACATTGGGGCGTTGACATTGCTGTTTTTTGCCGGTAATCTGGCGTTTACGGGCATTGCCGTGCTGATTTCGACGCGCACCGACAAGACCGAAGTCGGCAACGGATGGATCAATGCCGTACAGATGCCGATGCTTATCCTGTCGGGTGTCTTTTTCAGTTACCGTAACTTCCCCGAATGGAGTATCGGTGCAATTAAGATGTTGCCTCTTACGGCATTAACCGACGGATTCCGCAGCATTTTCAACGAAGGTGGCGGGTTTATTGAAATACTCATGCCGTCTGTGGCGCTTACGCTTGTTGGCGTAGTGTGTTTTGCCGTGGGGATGAAACTGTTTAAATGGTATTGAAGCTATTGTGCACATTCAGTGATGCTTGGAACTGCAGAAAAGAAGGTGTACGGAGTGATTTGGACGTAAAAATATCCTCCGATTTGCATCTATTTAAAAAACATATACTATATTTGCAACCCCGAAACTGTAGCCTAAGGCTTGATACGTGTCACGGCACGGCCGATGCAGAAACCGGATTGTTTACGAATGTAAAAATATTATAAAAAGATATGTATAGCAGTATTGATTATTTGCTAAGGGGAATAAAATTTCTGAATAATTATTTTATTCCATCGAACAAAAAAATATCATCCCTGATGTTTTATGGAACCACTTTGTGCGATTCCAAATGCAAGCATTGCTTGATCTGGGCGAAAAAACCGAAAGAAAACTTGCCCAAAGAAAAATTCATCGAAATCATGCAAAGCCGTTGCGTTACCAAAGACACGACGGTAGGTCTGGAAGGCGGTGAATTTTTATTGCATCCCGAAGCGCAGGAAATATTGAGTTGGTTTAAGGAAAATCATCCTAAATTCGACATTCTGTCAAATTGTCTGAAACCGGACAAGTTAATTGAAACGGTAAAGCAATATACGCCGCACCGCTTGTACGTTTCCTTGGATGGCGACAGGGATACGTACCTGCAAATGCGCGGAGTGGACGGTTATGATAAAGTTATACGGGTGATTGAAGCATGCAAGGACATCGTTCCGATGTCGCTTATGTTCACGCTCACTCCCTATAACGGCATTGCCGACATGAGCCACGTAATCGCGCTTGCCCAAAAATACGACATAGATATCCGAATCGGTTTGTATAACAACATTGATTTTTTCGACACCGAACAGGAGGCTCATCATAACATGAACCATAGCATAAACCGGATGTTGCCCGAAATACTGAAAACGTCGGAAAATGCCGATTTTCTGCTTCTTTATGACGAATGGAAAAAAGGAAACGTAAAACTGAGATGTTTCAGCATTCTCGATTCCTTGGTGATTCATCCCGATGGAGAAGTGCCTATCTGCCAGAATCTGGACGTGATGCTGGGCAACGTCAATGAAAAAAGTTTGGACGAGATATTCAACTCGAAACAGACCATTAAACTGCACAGGCAATACTGCAAGAATTGCAATCAGTGCTGGATAAATTTCCACAGGAAATACGATATCGTGTTTTTCCGTTCGTTGGAAAAAATCCTTCCGAAAAAAATCATTAACCTTGTTTTCAGGGATTATCAATGGACAGACAACAAGAACACCACATATAAGCAGTTTATTAAAGAAAAAACACAACAGTATGAATAATGCGATTGAACTTTTCAAGCGAATCCGTAAAAAACGGTATTTGGACAGGCAATATGCGCACAAGTACGCCTTTGTAGGGATTGGAAATCACAGTATCAACAACTTATATCCGGTACTGCATTACTTGAATGTCCCGTTGAAGTATATTGTGAGCAGAAGTCGGCAAACGGCGGAAATGATCAACCGTAATTATGCTCCGGTGATTGGAACGGCTGATTACGAAGAAGTTTTGAATGACCCTGAAATCGGGGGCGTTTTTATTTGCGCCTCTCCTTCGCAGCATTATCAATTGGTGAAAAGCGCGTTGCTGAAGCAAAAGAACGTATTTGTAGAAAAGCCACCCTGTGCCGACAGTGTCGAACTGACCGATTTAATGGAAATAAACGGTCGAAACAAACCGGTTTGCGTCAGTGGTTTTCAAAAACGTTATTCCGTCTGTACCTCCATCCTGAAAGAACGCCTGCCGGATGCCAAAACGATTTCCTACAATTATCGTTTTTTAGTCGGCGCTTACCCTGAAGGCGATGTACTTACGGAAATATTTATTCATCCTATTGACTATGTCCTCTATCTGTTCGGGGAGATGGAAATTTTGTCGGTGGCGAAAACGGAACGGGGCAAAGGACAAGTTACTTTGTTGCTTCAGGTGCGGCACAAAAACAGTACGGGGAATATAGAAATGTCCACTCAATACGCATGGAATCAGGCGCAGGAAGAGCTTTCGGTTAATACGGTCTCCGGCGTGTATCGGATGGAAAACCACCAAACGCTGACTTTCATGCCGAAACCGCCTGTTGTTTTTTCTGTTCCGACAGAGAAATTTCTGCAGCAAAATCCTGAAAAAAAATACCTGTACAATGGAAACGACATGCTGCCCGTATTCCGGAACAATCAACTCGTGTCTCTTGGCTATTACAATGAAATAAAGACATTTGTAGAACTGTGCGAGAACCGTAAAAGCAAAAACCTTTCTCCGCTCAACTCTTTGGAAAATACGTTCAAGGCAATGGAATTTTTAAATCGCTGACGTCATTGTGTTGAACGAAGAAGCATCCTGATACGCAAAATAATAGCTTTCATATTTGCATTTTTCCCGTAAAAGCATTACTTTTGCAGCCATTATTAAAGTAAAACAACAAGAATTTTATGGCTACAACAGCAGATTTTAGAAATGGAATGTGTCTCGACATAGACGGGGCATATTATTTTATTGTCGAATTTTTACATGTAAAACCGGGCAAAGGACCGGCTTTTGTCCGTACAAAACTGAAAAACGTATCAACCGGTCGTGTCATTGACAAGACATGGAACTCAGGCGTCAAAGTGGAAGAAGTGCGTATCGAACGTCGTCCCTACCAGTTTTTATATAAGGATGATATGGGTTATAACTTCATGCATCCGGAGACGTTTGAACAGATTTCCCTGCCGGGCGAAAGCATTGACGGCGTGCAGTTCCTGAAAGAAGGCGATATGGTCGAAGCAATGGTTCACGCCTCAAGCGAAACGATCCTGACTTGCGAATTGCCGGTACATGTGGTACTGGAAGTGACATATACGGAACCGGGTGTCAAAGGCGATACGGCTACGAACACGCTGAAAGCCGCCACGGTAGAAACGGGCGCCGAGATACGTGTCCCGCTGTTTATCAATGTCGGCGACAAAGTGGAAATAGACACGCGCGACGGTTCCTATATCGGACGGATAAAATAAACGGGATGGAACAGGCCGGGAAACTTCGTATCAAAGACTGGGCAGTCGAAGACCGTCCACGCGAAAAAATGCTGTTGAAAGGCGTTTCTTCGCTTAGCGATGCGGAGTTGCTGGCTATCCTGATTCGTTCGGGCAATAAGGACGAAACGGCGATTGAACTGGCGCAGCAAATTCTGGCGGCCATAGCCAATAACCTGAATGAACTGGGGAAATATTCGGTGAAGGACCTGATGGAATATAACGGGATAGGTGAGGCCAAAGCCATTACTATTCTTGCGGCGCTGGAGTTGGGCAGGCGCAGAGGCGCTGCCGAACCGTTGCAACGGGCGGAAGTGAAATGCAGTCGGGATGCTTACCAGTTGTTCAGCCCGCTGTTATGCGATCTGTCGCATGAGGAACTGTGGGCGGCCTTTCTTAACCGTCGGAATAAAGTGATGTCCAAAACGCAAATCAGCCGCGGGGGAATGTCTGAAACGACCGCTGATGTGAAAATGATTATAAAGCCGGCCATTGAAGCGCGAACTTGTTCAAGCATCGTGGTGGGGCACAATCATCCTTCAGGCACGTGTCACCCCAGCCAACAGGACGACCATCTGACTTTACGGTTGAAGGAAGCGGCTACGTTGATGGGTATCACCTTGCTTGACCATATTATTATTTGTGAAAATACGTACTACAGCTATGCGGATGAAGGCCGACTTTAGCAATGCGTTTTTATTTATATAAAACAAAGGAATATGGAACCCAATGAATTTTTGCAGACGGAAGAAGCGATAGTTGCAGCGCTCAAAACCGTGTATGATCCGGAAATCCCCGTTAATGTCTATGATCTCGGATTGATATACAAGGTGAACGTAGATGATGCCAAAAATGTGCAGATAGACATGACGCTGACAGCGCCCAATTGTCCGGCCACCGACTATATCGTTGAAGATGTCCGGATGAAAATAGAAGCGGTGAAAGACGTTAAAAGCGTGCAAATCAATCTTGTATTTGAGCCGGTATGGAACCAGAATATGATGAGCGAGGAAGCCAAACTGGAACTTGGATTCCTGTAAAAGAAAAAAATATGGAACAGTTACGCAAGAACATATATTTTGCATCTGATGCACATCTCGGCAATCGCTATACGGCGGATTCTGCAGAAACGGAACGAAAACTCGTCCGCTGGCTGGACAGCATCAAACAAGATGCTATCGCGATCTATTTTCTTGGCGACATGTTTGATTATTGGTATGAATATAAATATGTTGTGCCGAAAGGATTTGTCCGTTTTCTGGGTAAATTGGGCGAATTGTCCGATCTGGGCGTAGAGATTCATTTGCTACGTGGGAATCATGACATCTGGATGTTTGATTATCTGGCGAAAGAGATTGGTGCAAAGATTTATCAGGGACCTTTGACGCTGAATTTGCTTGGGAAGCGTTTTTTTCTTGCTCATGGCGATGAGGTCGGAAAACATTCCCGGACGTTCCGTTTCCTTCAGGCGATGTTTCGCAATCCGGTTTGCCAGTTTCTCTATTCAAGCATCCATCCCTGGTGGACGTTCCGGTTTGCCCAACGCTGGTCGCTCAACAGCCGCCTCAAAGGATTGGATAAAGAAACGGATGTAACGGATGAAGATATAACGGCCAAGCCGCTGATTGACTTTGCCGAAACCTATTATCGAACTCATCCCGAAATCAATTATTTCATTTTCGGGCATCGGCATATTATCGTCAATCACGCCTTGTCCGAAACCTCGCGTGTCATCATTGCCGGTGATTGGATGCAATATTTTTCTTACATCCGGTGGGATGGAAAAGAATTGGGAATATCGGCCTTTTGTTGAAATTACAAATCAAAATTATAAATCATTAAGTATGAATACGAAGAAAGTTTATTTTTATCAGGCAGTATCACTCGGCATCATGATGATGCTGTGCGGCGTTTCCTGCCATACGGAAAAGTCGCACGACGAGCAGGGATTGGAGTATCATTTTGACGCTCCCGCCAAGATGTGGGAAGAAACCTTCCCGCTTGGCAACGGGCGCATCGGCATGATGCCCGATGGAGGAATTGACACGGAAAGCTTTGTGCTGAACGAGATTTCGATGTGGTCGGGAAGCCGGCAGAACACTGATAACCCCGAAGCGCTGAAAGCCTTGCCGCGGATTCGCGAACTGCTCTTTACGAGCAAAAACTATGAGGCGCAACAGCTTATGTACAAGTCGTTTGTCTGCGGAGGCGAAGGGAGCCGCAATGGTCCGGAAGTCCCCTACGGTAGTTATCAGTTGCTCGGCAATTTGAATATCAGTTATTTGTATGAAGATCAAGAAGATACTTCGGATTATCGTCGCAGCCTCTCCCTCAGCGAAGCGACTGTTTATACTCACTTCCACCGCGGTGAAACGTCCTGTCAACGCCAGTATTTCACGTCGTTTGCCGACGATATTGGCGTGATCAATCTGAAGGCGAGCAATGGCAAAAAAACGCCGTTGGGGATGGTTGTCAGCCTCAGTCGTCCCGAACGGGCAAAGATAATCGTTGAAGGTAACGACCTGATAATGAGCGGACAATTGAACGATGGCTACAACGGAGAGAAAGGCGTCCGATTCGGCGCTAAGGTGCGCGTCGTTATGCCTGCAGGTGGTGAAATAACCGCTCAGGGCGACACCGCGCTTGTCATCGCAAACTGCCCCGAAGCTACGCTACTTATCGCTATGGCTACCGATTACTTCGGAAAAGAAGTTGATACACAATTAGATAACGCGATAAATGCAGTAACCGGTAAAGATGCCAAAACGCTTTGGAAAAGGCATTATGCAGCATATAGCAAATTGTACGACCGCGTAAAGGTTGATTTCGGCTCTGTCCCTGAAAAAGAGGCGCTTCCCATCAACGATCGCTTGTTGGCATTTCATCATGACAGGAACGACCCGTCACTGGCGGCGCTCTATTATCAGTTCGGACGCTATTTGCTGATTTCGGCTACCCGTCCCGGCTCGCTGCCTCCGAATCTTCAGGGACTGTGGACAAACACCGTCAGCACGCCCTGGAACGGTGATTATCATGCCAATATCAATGTGCAGATGAACCACTGGATAGCCGAACAGGGCAACCTGTCGGAACTTCATCTGCCTCTCATTGAATGGGTTAAGAAACAAGTGCCGAGCGGACAACACACTGCGCGTGCTTTTTACGACGCCCGTGGCTGGGTGATGCACATCCTTGGCAACGTATGGGAGTTTACCGCGCCGGGCGAACATCCTTCGTGGGGAGCCACGAACACCTCGGCTGCCTGGCTTTGCGAACACCTTTACACACACTGGCAATACACACACGATAAAGACTATCTTTCTGAAGTTTACCCTGTTATGAAAGAAGCCTCACTCTTTTTCGTGGATATGCTGGTGGAAGACCCCCGCAGTCATTATCTTGTAACGGCGCCCACTACCTCGCCCGAAAACGCATATCGGCTGCCCGACGGTAAGACGGCGAGCGTCTGTGCAGGCTCTACGATGGACAACCAGATCGTCCGCGAACTGTTCACCAATACGATTGAGGCGGCGGCTATTCTGGGAATAGACAAGGATTTCAGCGATACGCTTGCGCAGAAACGCTTGCGGCTGATGCCTACGACAATCGGCCCCGACGGTCGTATCATGGAATGGCTTGAAAATTATGAAGAAGCGGAACCGCATCACCGCCATGTGTCACATCTGTACGGACTTCATCCGGCGAATGAAATTTCTGTGGATGCGACGCCCGAACTGGCTGAGGCAGCCCGCAGGACGCTCGAAGCGCGCGGCGACGAAAGCACCGGTTGGTCTATGGCTTGGAAAATCAACTTCTGGGCGCGCCTGCACGACGGCGAACATGCCTGGAAACTGCTCTCCGACCTGCTTCGCCCATGCGTTGAGAAAGGCTACAACTATGCCAACGGCGGCGGCACCTATCCCAACCTTTTTGACGCCCACCCGCCCTTCCAGATTGACGGTAATTACGGTGGCGCAGCCGGCATCGGCGAAATGCTGCTGCAATGTCAGAACGGCTATATCGAACTGCTGCCCGCTTTGCCGCAAGCATGGAAGACAGGCTCTTTCAGCGGCATCCGCGTCATCGGCGGTGGCGAGGTTTCGGCTGCATGGGAAGACGGCAAGCTGAAATCCGCCACGCTCAAAGCCTTGGCCGACGGCGTTTTCAAGGTGAAATTGCCTGTTGGACATTCTAAAATCACACTCAATAGCAAACAGACTCCCTTTCAGACAGAAGGAAACAATCTGGTCGCCGATTTGAAAGCGGGCGATGATCTGATTATTCAGCTCATGGAGTGAGAGGAATATATGGTGTGCTTGATAACCACTTAAAAAAACAAGGAGATATGAAAATGAAAGTGACGGTTCCCTTTATGTTGATGGGAATCCTTTTTACGGTATGTTTAGTCGTTTCCAACCTGTTGGAAACGAAAGTAATTCAACTGGGTTTTGTGACGGCTACGGCAGGGTTGATGGTATTTCCCATTTCCTATATCATCAACGATTGCATCGTGGAAGTGTGGGGCTACCGGAAAGCCTGTATGATGATCTGGATCGGGTTTGGCGTCAATTTTTTTGTCGTTGGACTGACGCAATTAGCCATTCTGATGCCTGCCGCTCCATACTGGGAGGGCGAGGAAGCATTTGATTTTATTTTCGGGCTGACGCCGCGCATTGTGACGGGCAGTCTTTGCGCTTTCTTAGTCGGCTCGTTTATAAATGCTTATGTGATGAGTCGGATGAAAGTCCTTTCCAACGGCAACTATTTTTGGTTGCGTGCCATTGTGTCCACCTTGGCAGGCGAAAGCGCCGACTCGCTGATATTCTTCCCCATAGCATTTGTCGGCATCATTGCCTGGGAGAATCTCTGGGTGCTGATTGTCACGCAGGTTGCACTCAAATCGCTTTATGAAGTCCTTGTCCTGCCCCTGACGGTACATGTTGTCCGCTGGGTCAAACGGATGGATGGCTGTGATGTTTATGATCGGGCGGTATCGTTTAATCCATTTAATATAAAGGATGTATAATAAGAGCGATCCAGGAAGAACTTGAAATCACGGTGGGGTCCGGCTGCAAAGAAACCCTGTCATTCAAAAAATCTTTGCAGAGATAGTGCATTTATAGAAAATGATTATCTTTGCCGGTAATTACATATAGTGAATATGAGTAAAATGAAAGCAAATATTTTAATAATTAGCTCTTTAATGACAATATGCGCCTGTACGCAGGGCAATAAACATACAGATATGGCAGATAATCCACTGATGCAACCGAGCGCGTTGCCATACGGCGCTCCCGATTTTACGAAAATTGAAACCAACCATTTCAAACCGGCTATCGAAGCGGGTATAGCAGAAAAGTTGGCCGAAATAGAAACGATTGCCGACAACGCCGAAGCGCCGACGTTCGACAATACGCTCGTGGCGCTTGAGCGATCGGGCGAGTTGCTCGGCCGCGTGTATAGCGTATTTGGCCTGCTGTCGAGCGCTAACACAAACGATGAACTCCAGGCCATCGAAGAAGAAATGTCTCCCAAGCTCGCGGCGCTCTCCAATGCTGTTTTCCTGAACGAAAAACTGTTCGGACGCATCAAAATGATTTATGATCAGCGCGAAAGCCTCGGCCTTGATGCCGAGTCCAAACGGCTTGTCGAAATCTATTACGACCATTTTGTGCTTCAGGGCGCCAACATCGCCGACGCGGACAAGGCCGAATTTAAGGCGCTGAAGGAGGAGGAAGCCACATTGATTACGCGCTTCGCCAACAAACTGCTGGCCGCCGCCAAAGCCGCCGCATGGGTAACGGACAATACGGACGAACTGCAAGGTCTGTCCGACACCGAAATACAGAATCTTGCACTCAATGCCAAAAACAGCGGACAGGAGGGTAAATACCTGATTCCCATTCAGAATACGACACAGCAGCCGATACTAAAATCGCTTGCCGACCGCTCTGTCCGCGAAACGATCTTTCGCCGCTCATGGTCGCGAACCGAACAAGGCGACGACAACGACACGCGCGACATCATTACGCGCATCGCCGAAATCCGTGCCCGACAGTCCAAAATGCTTGGATATAAGAACTATGCCGAATGGTCGCTGATAGACCAAATGGCCAAAACACCGGAAGCAGCCCTTGATCTCATGTCCAAGCTGACGAACGGCGCACAAGAAAAAGCCAAACGCGAAGCCCGCCGCATTCAGGAAATGATTGACGCATCGGGCGAAAAATTTGCACTCGAAGCATGGGACTGGAATTTCTATTCCGAAAAAGTGCGACAGGCGGACTATGCCCTCGATGAAAACGCCATAAAACCCTATTTCCTGCTCTCGAACGTGCTCGAAAAAGGCATTTTCTATGCAGCAGAGAAACTCTACGGCATCACGTTCAAGGAACGTTCCGATATCCCTGTTTATCAGGAAGACATGCGCGTGTTTGAGGTGTTCGACGAAAATGGCGAGCCTTTTGCGCTATTCTACACCGATTTTTTCAAGCGCGACAACAAAGCAGGCGGCGCATGGATGGGAAATATCACGGAACAGTCGCATCTTTTGAATAAAAAACCAGTGATCTACAACGTTTGCAACTTCACGAAGCCGGCGCCCGGACAACCGGCGCTTATTAGTTTCGATGACGTGGAGACTATGTTCCACGAATTTGGGCACGCGCTGCACGGCCTTTTCGCCAACAGCAAATATCCAAGCCTGTCGGGAACGAATGTCCCGCGCGATTTCGTAGAACTGCCCTCGCAGTTTAACGAACACTGGGCGATTTATCCCGAAATATTCAATAATTACGCCATTCACTATGAAACGGGCGAGCCGATGCCTGCAGACCTGGCCGACAAACTGAAAAAGACTACCACGTTCAACCAGGGCTATATGCTGACCGAACTGCTGGCCGCCGCGCTGCTCGATATGCAGTGGCATACGCTGACAGACGGGACGAAAATTGACGACCCGGTGCAGTTCGAGAAAAATGCGTTGGTGCGCATTGGGCTGAATATGAAAGAAGTGCCGCCGCGCTACCGCTCGACCTACTTCCTTCACATCTGGGGACACGGTTATGCCGCAGGCTATTACGCCTACCTCTGGGCTGAGATGCTCGACAACGACGCCTACGCCTGGTTTGAAGAAAACGGAGGCCTGACCCGTGCAAACGGGCAACGCTTCCGCGACATGATCCTGTCGGTTGGCAATACCTGCGACCTCGAAAAGGCTTATACCGACTTCCGAGGCAAACAGCCCGATATCGCCCCGATGCTGCGGAACAGGGGATTGTAACCAATGCCCTTACAAAAAGAAAAATACGACATTTAAACAACGATTAAAGATAAAACTATGACCATCCAGATTTTATACGGCATTGTATTGATTGCCATTGGCGCCCTGATGTCGGGCAGTTTCGCCATTCCATTCGACAGGGTGAAGGAATGGAAGTGGGAAAATTATTGGTTGATTTACAGCCTGTTCGGATATGTAATCGTACCATTTGTCATTTGCCTGCTCTTTGCGCCGGGGTTTCTTATAGCTCTTGGGCAGGTGCCTCCGCGGACGCTGGGGTGGGTCTTTCTGCTCGGCGCTATCTACGGTGCAGCCAATTTAATGTTCGGATTATCCCTGCGTTATCTCGGCATTGCCTTAGGCTATGCCCTGTCGCTCGGATTGATGATGGCGATCGGTACGTTGGTGCCTCCGGCCATAGACGGCCGTTTGGCCAAATTGTTTGAAAGCGAAAGCGGGTTGATCCTTGTTGCCGGCATCCTGATCTCCCTGACAGGTATCGGACTGTCGGGCTATGCAGGCTATCTGAAAAGCCGGCAGACGGAGTCGGGTGGGGGAGTGAACAGGGAATTTGACCTCCGCAAAGGGCTGGCCGCCGCCCTTTTTGTCGGCATTGCCGGCTCGGCCTGCGCCTTGGGAATTGAACAGGGAGCGCCGATTGCGCAGGCTTGTGTGGCCAACGGCGCCGACCCGCTCTTTCAGGATTGCGCCGTCTTTCTCGTGCTCTATGGAGGCGCTTTCGTCACGACCCTCGCCTGGTGTCTCTACCTCGCCTGGAAAAACCGAACCATCCGCTATTTCTTCAAAGCCGGCGCTTCCGTTTCGCTATGGATGAACTATTTGCTTTGCGCCGCGGCGGGATTCCTATGGTATATCAACTACGTATTTTTCGGCATGGGCAAATCGCGAATGGGCGAATATTCCTTTGTGGCATGGGGCATCTTGATGACGCTTACCATCGTTTTTGCCACCCTCTGGGGACTTTACCGCAAGGAATGGAAAAACGTCTCCCGCCAATGCTATGCCCTGATGTGGACAGGCCTTATCATCCTGCTTGTCGCATCCTTCCTTATAGGAATGAGCAGCAATTAGTTGCGAGTCTTATATTTCCTGATTATCAATAACTTGTGAAAGTAAAAATTATTTTTATATATATTTAACACTAAAAACGTTTCTTATGTCAAAAAGAATACCGAATATTGCAGTGTCAATCACATAGGATGTTGCAATTGAGTGATTTGTAATTCAAAAAAAGTGTTTTTTTTATTAAAAACACGATATTATGCGATGCCGATGTGAAAGAAGAAGGATTCATATATTCATATAAAAGTGAATGAAGATGATTTTATTGAATGAAAGTAATAGGGGTATAATGCGAATGCTATGTTGTCCCAAACCGGGAAATCCCATAACCACAAGGGAATACCGGAACAGTTCGGAGGATTCCCGCCGGACAGACCTTATACGAAATATCCACATCCCGAACACGGTTAAAGGCGGAGGTATTTATAATTCCAACGGCTCAACGCCCGTGCTGACCAATGTCACCATAGCAGGCAACCGCGCTTCGCAAACAGGAGGCGGGATGTATAATGACAGTTCCAATCCGGAAGTGCGTAATACGATCATTCACGGGAATGAACAATTAACAATTAATAATGAACAATTGGAGGTTGTAAATGCAGGTGGCAGTGTGCCGGCATTTTATTATAGCGTGATCGAGGGCGCGTTTGACGACAACGGGTTGTGGATAGCTGCTGTCGGCACAGATGGTGGCGCGAACCGGCATGGCGGGGCGTTCTTTGTGAAATCGGGCTTCGACGCCAACGGCGCTATGCAGGCGGGGGACTACCGCCTGTCTAAGCGTGGTGATGCCGTGGACGGCGGACGCAACGCCTACCTTTGGGAACACGCAATTCCGAAGAATTACTACCTGCTTCTGCCCATGCGTGGCGATTCCGTAGATATCCTCTACGACCTGGCTTTCCGCGAACGGATCGAAGGCCTCTATGTGGACATGGGCGCCTACGAGTATGAAGCCAAAGACCTGTCGGATGTCTGGATTCTGCGGAAAGTGTTTATCCCTGAAACAGAAGGTTTGGAAACCGATCCGAATGCGGGACTGCACTACGCCATCAGCCATCGGGATTATATCATCACCGTGAAGGCCAAACCGGGCTACAGCCTTGAGCGCCTGACGGTAAAAACCGGCGTTCCGGAACGCGACAAGGACGGCGTAGTCCTGAAAACCAACGATGACGG
>JAISUI010000016.1 GCA_031272155.1 Tannerella sp.
CGCAGAACGAACTGAAAGACCTCGGCGCAAAGGAAAACGACGTCTTTGCCCGACTTGGCAAACAACTCTATGCCGACGGCGGGGCAGAAAAATATCCCGCCATCAAGGCCGAACTCGACGCTCTCGCAGCACAACGCAGCGAAGTTGAAGCCCGCATCAAAACGGCTACTTCCGAAGCCGAAGCCAAGAAAAAAGCCGAACAGGCAGCCGAAGCCCGTCGCTGCCCCGAATGTGGCGAACAAAACCCCGAAGGCGCACAGTTCTGCCAGGGTTGCGGCGCCAAACTGAACGCCCCGAAACGTTTTTGTCCACAGTGCGGAGTGGAAGTTCCGGCCGGAAGCCGCTTTTGCCCCGAATGTGGACACAAAATGGAGGACTGAACGATGAAAGCAGGACAGGTGTTTAGCGGCACAATGCAGTTTTGCTGGCTCAAACTGTTGGTCGGCGTGTTGCACATTGTTGTGGCGGCCGCTCTCTTCGCCCTGCTGATGGGCATCTCGCTGCTGTTCAAAAGTCAGGGTGTGGGCATTGTTATGCTGCTCATCTGGTTTTCGCTGCTGGGCATCATCAACTTCATCTTCCGCCACTATCTCGGCTACCTGCTCAAGGCCGGACATGTGGCGGTGATAGCCCGCTCGTTTCTTGACGATCGCATACCTGACGCACCGTTCCGAACCGGCGCCAGAATGGTCAAAGAACGCTTCGGCACGGCCAATGTCTATTTCGTGATAGACAAACTCGTGGCCGGCGCCGTCAAGCAACTGCAACGAACTTTCGGCAACCTTACCGGAATGTTGGGCGCCGTCCCCGGATTAGACGCCCTCACCAAACTCGGCAAAATGTTCATCGAAATATCACTCGGATATGTCGATGAATGTTGCCTCGGCTACACATTCTACAACGAGAAGCAAAGCGCCTTCAAAAGCGCCGCCGACGGAGTTGTGGTCTATGCCCAGAATTGGAAAACGCTGCTCAAAAATGCCGCAGTAACAATGTTTGTTGTCCTTCTCTCTTTCGCGATAGTAACGGTCGTAGCGCTGCTCCTGTTTGCAGGCGCGTTCCGACTGCTGGGTTTGACAACCGAATGGAGCGGCATCTTAGGCTTCGTGCTCGCTGTGCTGACGGCCTGGACGGTGAAATATGCCTTCATCGACACCTGGATTCTCGTAAAAATGATGTCAACCTACATGGGCGTAGCGCCAACAACGCAAATCACATTCGACCTCTACAGTCGTTTGCGCGGCATCTCGTCGAAATTCGGCGAACTGCTCAAACGAGCCGAAAGCGAGCCCGGCTACACACAACCTGCCGAAACGCCTGCAGCGCCACAGCCTGCACAGGACACCGCGCCGCGACAAGCAGGATCGTTTTGCCCGCAATGCGGACAGCCTGTGGCCATCGGCACGAAGTTTTGCGGCGCCTGTGGAAGCCGGACAGGGCAACCGTAAATCAATCAGGCAGGCTTTAGAGATCATCTTCTGAATTACTGGATGGGGGCGCAACCTGCCTGCGCCCCTTTTTATTTGGCTATTATGAACAAAATAATTTCTGACATGCTGTCAGATATAAAAATTGTCAGGCGGATTGCTTGTGATGCCCGGATGTTGTTCCATCTCGTCTTCTACGAGGTCAACGCCGAGACCCGGACGGTCGCTCAGGTGGATATATCCGTCTGAAATCATCTCTGCAATGGGATGGTCGATGACAGTATCGCGCCAAGGCACGTCGTTGAACATGAACTCTTGACGAAAGAAGTTAGGAATTGAAGCGCAGACCTGTGCCGAGGCGAGGGTCGATAGCGGTCCGTTGGGGTTGTGCGGCGCTATCAGCACGTTGTAGGGTTCGGCGGCTATCGCCATCCGTTTAAGTTCCGACGGCCCACCGCAACGGGTAATGTCGGGCATGATGATGTCGCAAACGTGTTTCTCAAGCAGCGAACGGATACCGAAACGAGTATAGTGGCGCTCGCCTACGCATATCGACACTTCCGACGGAATACGCTCACGCATGGCGCGCAGGGTCTGCGAACTTTCCGGTCCGGCCGGTTCTTCGTACCAAGTAATGTTAAGCTTGGCAAGCCGTTCTGCCATCTTCACCGCTACGCGATAGTTGAGCATCGCGTGGGTCTCTATCATTATGTCGAAATCGGGACCTACGGCGTCGCGGACGGCTTTCGAGACGTCGAAAGCGAGGTCTTGCTGCGCAGGAGTTAGCGTCAGGTTGGATGCGAGGTTGTCGCCATAGAGGTAGTTGGTGTGTGCAAAGGGGTCGAACTTCAGTCCGGTGAAGCCGGCGTCGGCTACCTTTTTCGCTTGTCGAGCATAGTCGTCGGCATTGTGTCCGCCGCCGGTGAACCAGTAGTTGGCATAGAGCAGAACGTCTTTGC
The DNA here is from genome assembly GCA_031272155.1 of Tannerella sp. GTDB lineage: Bacteria > Bacteroidota > Bacteroidia > Bacteroidales > Tannerellaceae > Tannerella. The sequence goes on from JAISUI010000016.1 coordinate 2,387, forward strand.
GGTAGCGCCCGCCGAGCAACTCGTACATCGGCACGCCAAGTTTCTTTGCTTTCAGGTCCAACAGCGCCATGTCTATGCCGCTGATAGCGCACAGTGAGGCGCCATAGGGGCCTATCCAGTTGAGGTCGCGATAGAGTTTCGTCCAGATAAAATCGGTCTGCATAGGGTCAAGACCTATGATTCGTTCACCTATGTGCTTTGCAGCGCCATAGATGACCGGACTGCCTGGCCAGTTAGTAGCCTCGCCAACGCCCGTGTATCCCTCGTCGGTGTATATCTTCAGCAGCGTCCAGTTGTATTTAACGCCCTGCACCAACCATACTTTTACGTCTGTAATTTTCATCTCTTAATATAATTAAATGACAAAGGTAATCATTTTTTTGCGACTTCCAAAGAAGAACGCCCGATTTTTCTCTTCTGTTGGACAGAACTCGAAGGCACGGCATGGAAACTCTTTGGGTATGCAGACGTTGAAACCGACTAATTAAAATGAAAGAGTATTGATTGTTTTATCTGTATTCTTTGTTGCATTCTTACAGGTTTATTTGCACCGTGTTTTTTTGCACAAACCGTTCCATAAATCCATTGCGATAGGAGGCGCCGATGGCGAGTTCGTGTCGTCCGATAAAGATATCGTTGGTATCGAAAGAGTCAATGTGGTTGGCGTTCACGATATACGATTTGTTGGTGCGCAGGAAAATATCCGGCGGGAGTTGTTCGTTGATGGCTTTCAGGGTGGTTTTGGTAATGATTTTTTTCTCGGCGGTGTGGATGACGACATAATCTTTCAGTCCTTCGATGAACAGGATGTCGCGCAGCAGGATACGAAAGAATCGGCGGTCGGCTTTGACGAAAATCTGTTCGGCGGTAATGCTCTCCACGCCGCCCGTTTGCGGCTTGGCCGACAGCAACGCAAGATAGTCGGCCGCCTTGACGACGGCTTTGCGAAAGCGCTCCTGCTCAATGGGTTTAAGCAGGTAATCTACGGCGTCGAGTTCGTAACTGTCCACGGCATACTGCGGATAGGCGGTCGTAAAAATCACCAGCGTATCGCGGCTGATAGTACGGGCAAACTCGATGCCGTCAACGCCGGGCATGCGGATGTCGAGAAACACGAGATCAATCTTATTCGCCGCCAGGAATTTGCCCGCCGCTTCTGCATTGCTAAAACTTCCTACCGGGGTCAGCACGTTCGGCATCTCGCGCACCAATAATTCTATCGCCTTGCGTCCCAGCGGTTCGTCGTCAATTATTATACATTTCATAGCGCAAAGATAGAAAAGATATTCGATATTGCAGTGCGTTATTTTTATAGAGCTAATATCCGACAGCGGAATTTATTCCGTCTGTTACAATAAGAAAGGCTCTGTATTGCGTTTCTGGTTTCACGGGGCAGAGGGCGAGGTAGCCTGAGCGAATTTTGCCTTCGTCCAACCGGAGCGGGTGCGTTTTTTGCATTTCGAGGTGTGAGGCGTATCCTTCGCCTGTGGGACGGCAGGCAACGATAAATCGCCCCTGCGAGGCGTGGTGAACCAAGCGGCTTAATTGCATGGCGACTAATCCCATGGTATAACGCAAGTTGATTTCTACCATGGGATGGATGGCGAAAATCCCGTTCTGCCGGTAAATCATCATATCTACTCCCATAAATCCCTTATAATCATTGGATAATGTATCAGATAGTACTTTTGTTACGGATTCGCGAATGTGATTCATCTGATTTGAAGGCACATACGACAATAAGTGTTTTTCCAGCAAAGCCTGGCTACCCAGCCAATTTCCGTTGAAGGAACCGTCCGGATGTGTGTCAAACACCGACCAGCCTTCAAAATCAACAGTTCCCTGTCCATCGGACACAAATTCCATCGCGAAATCGCAAACTTTGTCCAATGCCTGTTCAATGCTGACAACTCCCTGTTTTTTCAGAACCCCGTTTATCCAACAGATAGCCCGTTTATCCAAATGACGGTTGTTCAGCCAAAATACGCCTCTTCCGGAGCAGGAATAAGGCATTTTTAGCACGTATGGCGGCGGACAGCCGGCCATGAAACGGCGGATTTCGTCCTGTCCTTCACAGAAATGGGGCGGTAATGGCAGTGAACTGTCCGGTAAAAGCGATTGCAGGGCATAGAGGCATGAAGCGGCCGTTTGTCGTCCCGTCAGGCGGGTGCAGGCGTCGTTCCATGTCGGTACGCTGAATAGATCATGACTGCGTTGTCGGAGTTTTTCGAAGCCTTGAAGGATGTTTGGCGCTAATCCCCAGGTGGCGATTTCAGGTGGATTTTCTTGGTGGCGCAACTGATCTATTGTATTTTCAGACAATGGAATAACCTTTGGTCGAATGATGTCCGGAAGGGAGGAAAGGAAACGGATAGCGGCTACCGGTTCGTCAGTGAAGACAAAATCGCCTTCCTCTCCGTACCACAAGGGCAGGAGCGACAACTCCGACGCCATCCGGCGCACGATTGCCGGAGGCGTGTAAGCTGTTTTTCCTGAAAGGACTGCCGTTTCGTGTCCGGGATTAAAGCAATGAATTTTTTTATTTAAATGTTTCATCAATAGCATCTATTTTCTTTGCTATCAATGTCATTTCATTGCGTAACCACTCGATTTTGTGTTCCATTTCTTTTTTCAGACTGCCTCCTCCTTTAGAAGAGACGGTTAAAAAACCGACGTTGTTTTCGTATGTCTGGAGTTCACTTTTCATCCGGTCATAGGCATGCATTAATTTTTCGCGTTCGTTTCGCAATTTTCCTTTGCCCTGATTTTCGGCCATTTCTGTAATTGCCGTACGAAAGTGTTGTATCCGGCGGTCGTTTTGTGCAACGTTCAGTCTTTCATATTGTTTATCTAACGCAGTACGAAATACCTTGTAAACGCGATCTTTCTCTTTGAAAGGCACATGTCCGACTGCATTCCATTCGGCGACAAGCGCTTTCAACTGGTTGAGCGCCTCGTTTTCGGGCAGGTTTTTGTCGAGCGCCTCAATCTTCTGAGCGATTTGCTGTTTTTTCTCCATATTGATCACTTCTTCGTTTTTCACCGAAGAATATTGCAGATTCTTCTGTGCAAAGAAATGATCGCAGGCCGAAGTAAACTGTTTCCAGATGGAGGCAGAATATTTACGGGCTACGGGGCCGATTCTTTTCCATTCATTCTGGAGTTCAATCATGGCTTTGGAAGTTTCTTTCCAGTTCTCGCTCGTTTTCAGCGCTTCGGCTTTTTCTATCAGCGCCCGTTTGAGACGGAGGTTATTTTCCAGTTCATTTTTGATCGCTTTGTAATATTTTCCCCGTTTTTCAAAAAATGCATCACACGCTTTCCGGAAACGTTCAAATATTTTTGTATTGAACTTTTTGGTCGCAAAGCCAATCGTACGCCATTTTTTCTGTATTTCAATGACTTCCAGCGATTTCTTCTCCCATTCCTTGATATTTTTTAATGCACTGCAATCAATATTTTCGACCAGTTCGCACAGGGCTGTTTTTGCTTTCAGGTTTTCTTCTTCATTGGCTTTTAGCGCTTCAAAGTGGGCGTGGTGATTTCGGTTGATGGCATTCAGCGCTTCTTTAAAACGCGCCCACAGACTCTCACGCAAATCCCGCGCCACCGGTCCGATTTCGCGCCATTGTTGGAAGAGTTTTATAGACTGGTGGTAGGCTGACATGATGTCCGGCTCGTCAACCAATTTTTCAATAGCCTCACACAGAGTCGTTTTCAACTCCAGATTCTTTTTGAAATCGTAGTCGCGGAATTGGTTATTGATTTTAATCAGATCATAGAACCGTTCGCTTTGGCTTTGATAATTTCGCCACAACTCCTTTACGTGTTCCTGTGGGACAGGTTCCAGTTCTTTCCACTTTGCCTGTATTTCCTTAAACTCAGCATAGCGTTTATTGAAGTCATCCTGGCTTTCCACCAGCGCTTGCAGGCGGTCAATCAGTTGCAACTTCTTCGTATAATTTTCTTCTTTCAGCTGTTCTTCCCGTTCCGTGACAACTGCTCTTTTCTGTTTATATTCGGCTAATAAATCCTTCAGGAGGGGCGCAGTTTCCTCTTCCGGCGCTTTGAAGTCTTCTTCTTTACCGCCATTTTCAATGAAAACCCGCTTCAGTTCGTCATTTTCAGCATTGATAATTCGGTAGTACGCCTGTTTTATTTTGTTGACTTTGTCAGGAACGACTTCTTCCGCATTGGCTACGGCCTCTTTCAATTGTTCCAAAAGGTCTTGTATGCCTATCATTCCTACAGCGCCTACTTCAATGGCTTCCTGCAATTCGCCGCAATAATTATCAGGAGTTGTCGGAAGTTCCTCCATCAGAGGCTTTTCCGGAACAGAGGCCTGCTCAGTCGGCTGTTCTTCCGGCTTTGCGGGTTCTTCACTTGTGGACAAAGCGGTAGGAACCTGTTCTTCAGGTGTTTCCGGAATGTTTTCCGTTTCCTGAACAGCAACAGGTTCTTCTCCTGCGAGCGGTTGGCTTTCTGCCACAACCTCTTCGCCGGTCAATTCCATCGGATGAGCCTTGGCGGGCTGTTTTTTCCCCGATCGAGCGACTTTCTTTACATCGCAAGTTTCCTCCATTACTGGATTTATTTCTTGTGTGTCGGTCATAATTCAATTACAATTTAAAGGAGAAACGATACTCCTTTAAGGGGCAAAGTAAACAACTTTTTTCGGATATCCGTCTTTTTTTTACAGTTTTTTTTTGCCGAGATTTATTTTTATGAGGTAAATATCTGTATATAAGAGCGATAAAAAATCGTTCATTTCGTATTTTTCGTATTTCGTATTTTTTGGCGCCAATTTCATATTTAAACTGCATAAATTCAATTAATTATAAACAATATGCAGTATTATTGCGTCAAAGACAACCGTAAACTAAGCCCGTAATTTGAATTGGATGTCGGATAGGAAGTGCTGGACACCAACGGGTGGTTTACCTGTTGATCATAGAAGGCTCTTATCGTAACAGATTTGCTGAAAGCGTAGTCAGCGGAGAACTGGATATTTTGTACGAATGCACCCTGTGTCATTTGCGTATATTCGTCCGTTATTTTCCGTATCAGCGACGAATTTTTACGTTGGGTGTAATCCAAGCGGATGGTCAGGTCGTTGCTGAAATCGCCTTTCTTTTTCATTTTTAATATTTTATTAAATTCGGCGTATTTATATCCTACACTCAGGGTGAGGTCGTTGGATAGTGTTTCCACGACCTGGTAGGACGAGATGTTAAGCCCGATATTCCTTGTTTTCGTTATTTTTGCGCCGAGCGTCATATTATTAAGTAAGGTTGCATCCGCGCCAATCAGGGGGCTGAAACTTTCTACCATATTGACAGTCATGATTTCGTAGGCCGATGATGGCGTAGGGTTACCGGTAAATACGTCGCGAACAAACCCAATGCCGTCACCTGCGCTGACCCAGTTGAGATATGATTCGTAAGCGCCGACATTGTATTGGCAACGGTATTGATGATTGAGCGTGAATGATTTAAAATGTTGCTTAATCAACGGGAAGCGCATCAGGCCATCGTAGGAAGCGCGCCAGTTAGGCAATATGCCCGTAAGAGCCGGAAATGGCGTCAGCCCAACCGTACGGGCGTCTTTGCCTGAATAGGCGGCAATGAACGCCGGGATCAGCACGTCGGACGAGTTCGTGCCGATCCGTCCCCGGTCGGGATTATAGGGTTGTCCGGCCATGGCATTGCCCGCCAGGAACCCCTGATTCGGATAGCTTGAGCCGGCGTATTTGCTTTCTAACCGCGATGCGATGATTTCCCTGTTCCCGAGAAATTTAGCGAATGTCTTGGAAGCATAGCCGTTATGTGCATTTCCCGATCCTGAAAACATGCCGCCGAAAGCAATGGTGGTCATCGTAAACGTTCCTCCATAGGTGGTTGGCATTCCGGCATACATGTACTGTATTTCCGTATCGCGCGAGTCGTTCCAGCGTGCGTCCAGGTCTATCTTGAAGCCGGAGAACGGTTCGAGCGTGGCGCTTGCAGAAAAGGTCTTCGCACTGTTAATCATGGCGGGCGTGATGTTTAGTTCGTTCATAATCATCCATTTATTATTCACTGCCTGGGTAACAAAATCTTCGCGCACCTCGCCCAGTGCGAATCCCCATCCGGGCGCATTACCAAAGGGCGAACTCGCCTGCCCAAGCCAATCGCCTATGATCGGCTGGAATCCGGGCAGCATCATCCCGTCCACAAGCGAATACTGGACATTCACTCTACGCAGCATCATCAGGAAACGAACACTGTATTCCGCCGCTTTGTAGAAGAAATTTTCTTCGGGTGGCGGCCCCGGATAGACGGTAACTTTGATGCTGACGGAATCCCGATTCAGAATACGGATACTCGCATAATCAAGCACTTTGAAACGAAGACGATAGATGCTGCTGTCCGGTGTGGTTCGGCGGGCAGTCACGCGCAGTTTCTTGTTTAGTAGTTTATGGGTGACAACGACGCCGCTATCGGGACTGAGTTGAACAACCTGTTCAAATTTAGGCGGTTGTTTTTTCGTTTTTTGGGTTGGTAATTGCTGCCGTTTCTGCTGGTTAGGGCTGGTCGCAGTAGTCCCGAATTTCTGATTGACCGATTTCAGGAATTTATTTTTATTATATAAAGACTGGAAATTCAGATTGGCCTGGAAATTGATGGTTCGCTGATTCTTAATCGTGTTTCCGAGTTCGACTTCTTCATCAATAAATGAGCCTCGTTCCCAATTGTATTTTGCATTGTAGGATCCGCTTCCGTTTACCCAGTCCAGAATCGGGAACATCTGGAGCGGCAGGTTATAGGTCAGGTTAACGCTCTGGTCGTAAGTCAGCGGCGTGCCAAGATCGGCGATGCTTCGTTTGACGGAATCTTTCCATACCTGATACTGATCGGGATTCAGTTCCTTGTTTACCTGCACATGCGGTTCTTCGATCCGGGCATTGGTGCCTGACATGAACTCGGCGCTCAGATTGCTGAGCGGCGCCCACCGAATATTGAACGCCCTGTCCCAGTAGAATGTCTGGTTGAACGAAACCGGGATAGTAGTTGTCTTTACGCCGGGATTGCTCAAGTCGCGGAGTTGGAGTTCGTAATAATTGCGCAGCATCGAAGTCTGGAAACTGATGTTTTGAGGCAGGTATGAAAGGGAAAACTGTTTGAGATAACGCGCATACGGACTTTTGCTTTTCATTGTTGAGAAAGGCATAAACGGCTTCATGAAAGGCGAATAACTGTAGCCAAGTTGTCCGTGGTAGTTTTTCGTCGTTTCATATTCCGTTTCAGGATTGGTGCGTTTGTTTTCGCTGTAAGCATAGCTCATCGATAAGTTAGCCGGATCGTAAGGCATGGGGTTTTTACTCTTGATGCCTATGCCAATATTGTTCAACGACAGGCTTTTAATGGAAGTCTGATCCTGCGAAAAACTCTTGATGGAGTCTTTTTCCGCTTTAGTTACGACGGCATTTAATGCATCCTCCAACAAAATATCCTTATCCAGCGGGTTATATTTCGGCGATGTCGTTTCGCGCGACACTCCATAATAGAGCGGAAGGCTTATCCTTGCTTTTTCAGGGAAGAATTTGCCTAATTGTGCGGAAGCAGTCACGGCGTACTGCGAATAGTTGTCCATGCTGCGCTCGCTGATAGACTGGTCCAAACCGCCGAATCCGGCTGTTTCAATCCGTCCGGTAGCATTCAAGGTTCCCAGGTCGGAAAGGATAACGTTCAGGTTCCCATTGGCAGCCCATCCGCCTTCTTCATCGAAATCGGTCATTCGCAATTCATTCACCCATATCTCTCCGCTTTTAGGGTCTTTGGAATTGTTACGGATGCCGATCATGATGGTTTTGACCTCGGCCAAACTTGGATTACCGACTACGCTGACCTTGTTTCGCGGGTTTTCAGGATCGTATTCTGAATAGATCGTATAGAAAGTAACGCCTTCCTCTCCATTCCGTTTTGCTCTGTTTCGTTTGACTTTCAGGTCGGAAAGGGTGTTCATGTTGAAATTTATCATGTTGTCGGCCGGCCAGACGGTTTCGCGGTCGTTAGTATTGCTGTCGTAATAGACGCCGTGTGGCGTCAGGCGCAGGGGCACTTCATATTCGTAGTAATTGTTTTTATAGTCCGATCCTAAACGGATAAAGGCCGATAACTCACCATCTTCCAATTCCGTAGCCTGTTCGGTAATGGATTTTTCGGCATGAACGAAAAGTTGCAGGCGTTTGTATCGTCGCAGGTCATAATAGGTTGTTTTATAGATAGCTCTTGCATCCTGCGAACCAAGATTGGTTATTTTCAACGAGAGCGCCTGTTCGTTTTGCTGTATAAGTTGCGACTGGTTGGGATCAATCATGCGGGTAACTCCCGGAGGAAGGATGTAGTTCACCGGCTGACGATCGCCGTTTTCCTCAATATTGACGGAGGTCACGTCTATGCTGCCATTGGATGCCAACGCATTGGGGTGCGACAAATCCTGCGTATAGGTACGCCAGTCGCCGCGTACCAGTGCGAAGGTACCGAAACGGAGGTAGGTCGGCTCTTTGAATCCTGTCATATAAACGCGCATGAAACGGATGGTTTTGAAATCCTGGATGGAACCGACTTTGCGATTAAATTCCTTCACGGGGATTTTGAATTGATACCAGGTGACGCTTTCGGTTAATCCATTGGCTAACTTGACATTGACATTACGTTTATTAATGATATGATTTAGCCCTTCATCCATATCGGCAGGACGGAGGGACACTTTATATTCGTAGTATTTCTCGTTTTCGTTCAGGGTATTATCCTGATTAAGGTCTTCGACGTCGGGAAGCATCCGGGCGGAAACATCATATCGTTCGGGCGAATCTTCCGATGCGGTGGAGTTGCCTTCCGTCCCGTTGTAACGTTTGTAGCGCGTAAGGATATCGGCTTCCTGCTCGTCAAAGTCCGACCCTCTGAAGTAGTGGTATTTATCGCTTGCGGGGTCATTGACCGGCGAGAGCGGGTCCTGTTCCATATATGACCATACGTCGGGTGAAACTTTGCTCTGTAGTTGTTCAAGAAATTGCTGATAAGCCGGATAGCTCTTTTCCTCTTCGGACGAAAGTCCGTTCAGGCCGACGTCCTGCATCTTCCGTGCGCCGGTCGTGTTGTCAAACGCATAGACCGTACTTTGCTGACGGGGCACTTTTCCCCAGACCGTCAAATCCACTTCCGCCAGGTTGCCGTCAATAGGCAAGCCGTTTTCAAAGAATTTCTTTTCGTCTTTCAGAATGTCTTCCGATATTTCGCCCAAATTGAAATACAGATCCCCGCCGGTCGCCGTTTCGCGGTTATAAATAAACGGATCCATCAACCAAAATTCGAGGTATTCAATGTTGGCCACTTCAAAATCGCTTTGCTCAATCCGGCGCATCATGCCGCCCCATCGCTTTTCGGGATACAGCAGGTTGCCATTAGCGTCAATATCCGAAGCATCCAGGTTGTATGGCCCGCGCTCGTTTGGATAATAAGCTAAATTCAATACATACAGCGAATTATTTTCATTATAGCTCAATTCTTTTTTCGGGAACAGTTCTTCATACCTGACAGCCCGCACGTAGTGGTTGGATAGATCGTTGTCCGTGATATGCGATGGGCGGAGGGATGAATTTTTCCGTGTAAAAAGCCCGTCTATGTAATACCAGGCAAACAGGGCGCGGTTTTTACCGTAATCCACATTATTAATTTTGCTTGCTTCGGGGAAAAGCGCGTCTTTGGAATTATCGAACGGCACACTGGCCAACTGCCATGGATAAGGATTCAGCAAATCAAAATTGCTTTGCGTGGATTCAAAATCATCCAAATAGGAATACCGTCCCGTATATTTACTTTCGTAGTGTCCGGCAATCAAATGGGCAAATTCGGCATTGAAATTGATCTGGCTGGGCTGCGTCAGGTTTAGCAGCGGAAGTTTATCCATCATATTGGTAAGCCACTGACTTTGACCATTATATGTAACATTCGCGCCCCATAGCGTATTTTTGATGGACTCGTCGCCCATGGCTGTTTTCGTTGTGACGGGCATTTCGGAAAGGTGCATTATGGTGGCGCCTACGTTGAAATTCTTGGAAAACTCATAGTTGAGGTCTGCACCCAACATGGTTTTCCGTTGCATGTTGAAGGTGGACTGATTTTCCAGCGTTACCTGGATATTGTTACTGGAGAGGTTATCATTCAATATAGTCAGGATACCTGACACATAATCAACCGTATAATCCACATTTTCCGTTAGAGGAATCCCGCCGGACGTGACCACTACCGAGCCACGCGCTACATTGGTTGCCCCCAGTTGAATTTCCGAGCCGGACGACGCCCTGTATTCACCACGGAGAAGGAACTTGTTCTTTTCGGCGATTTGTTGGGCGATTGTCAGGGTAGAGTCGTAAAGTTCCTGGAAAACATATTTGTCGGCGATGGCGTCATTCCCAATGGCTTTCCGCAGATGCGACCCGAAAGGTTCAACGACAGGAAAAATCACCTTTCCGTTACTGGACTGGATCGTAAATCCTTCTACAAAATCGTAAAATCCGTTGGAATAAGGCTCATTGTTCGCATCAAGCCGGTCCAGGTTCATCACTCGCAACAAGACTTCATTGGCAATCTTGCCTTCGGGAATATAATTAAGGTAGGTTCCCGTCGTGTCGCTTTGATATACAATATCCAACCGGAATCTGTCTTTTTGTACTGCGTAAGCGCCGAGGGAATAGATATTCTTCATCATCAGATTCCAGAAAGGCATGCTCGGCGACATATTAACGCCCTTCAAGAGTTTGACATACAGGCATTGTCCGGTATTTTCCGAATTGTCGGTCGAAAATTCACCAACCTGATATACATTGCCGTTGTAGGTATATTCATAGGCGACGGCGAGCACTTCGTCCGGCTGGAGTTGGGATTGCAGCGAAATGTACCCCAACTGTTTATTTAATGTATATTCGGTATATTCCAACCGCCGGGCGCTTTCAATTTTTTCATACTCCCTGCCGCCTTCCATGAGCGAGTTCAGCGTCTGGGAAACAGAACTGACTTCGCGGGCGGCGGCATATTCTGGACCGCTAATCGTCTGATACAGGGTATTGGCCTCATTGTATGGATTTTTAAGCGTACCGGAAGGAATAAACTGGCTGTTTGAAATATGTTCAGTTTCAGCCAGATCGGAGAAAGCCACGATATTACGCGCCTGGTTGTAGTTGCTGCGTTTGTTTGTGATCCATACCTCAATGCGGTTGATGACGATACCGGACTGGATAAAAGGCAATTTTGCGAGCGACTGATCATAGTGGTCGCGGAAGTAATGGCCGAGGAAGAAGTGTCGGTTCTCGTCATATTTGCTGATATTGATCTCAAATTCTTTCATCTGGGCGCCTCCTTTGGTATTAATTGTCTGACTTTCGGATTGTTGTTGCGCCACAAGCAGGTTTACGCGGAGTTTGCCGAACTGAAGGTCGCTTTTGATGCCAAACAGCGCCGCTCCTCCTCGTATGAGCGAGTTGCTGGTTGTCAGGCTCACATTACCGCCTTCCAGCGTTTTGATGATCTCATCCTCTTCGCCGCCATAAGCCAGTTTGAGCCGTGTGGCGTCGAAATTGAACGAGGCTTCCGTATTGTAATTCAGGTTGAAATTGACCTTCGTCCCTACGCTGGCTTGCACATTGGCCTGGATATTCTGGTCAAAATTAAAATAGGTGCGGTTGCGCGAGCGTTCCGGCAGCGAAGGGTTTTTGGTGCTGGTATTTTTCAGTCCGAGAATCAACTCGCCGGATCCTTGCGACTTGAGTTGGACGCCACCGGGGCCGAACAGTTTGTCGGCAGCCGGAATGTTGAACTGCATATCGGCCAAGTTGAATTTGTCGCCGTCCGCATTGCGGAAGTTTTCTTCATTTTTAGCGCGGTAGTAGGCGCGCATGGATTCCTGCATACTGTAGTCCTGGTATTCTTCGGGCGAAAGCGTGAAAGGCGTTCCTATTTCCAGATCCCCGATTCGCGTGCGGACGACGTACATTCCGGTGTGCAGGTCGTATTCAATGATAGTCGAAACGTTGTCCGGATCGCGCAGGTCGGCCGGCGAATGTTGCGTCAGGTCGTTGTATTCCTGCGGGATCGTTTTGGATACCGGATAGCGCGTCCGGATCGTATCACCGGGCATGGGAGGGGCAGGGGAAGCAAAAACGTCCGTATAGCTGTTCAGCGCAGGTAAAAGAAAGCCGAACAGCGCTATACATTGGATAATATGTATGCAATCCCTTTTCATCAGAGCATCTGAAGTGCAGTCTTAATGATTTTTTCTATCGTTGCGTCGGCCGATCTTTTCAGAATCGTGTCCACGGCTTTTTGTGAGGCGGCTTTCTGGAATCCGAGCGCAATTAAGGCGGCGACGGCTTCGTCGGCTATGCCGCCACGTCCGGCTACGACCGTCGTTCCGACCTTCCCCTCAATGGGTTTCACTTTGTTCTTCAAATCCACAATGACGCGTTGCGCCGTTTTGGATCCTATTCCTTTTACTAAGGTCAGGCTGTTTTCGTCGCCCGAAGCGATGACCTGGATTAGCTCGACCGGCGGCATGGACGACAGGATCATCCGCGCCGTGTTCGGACCTACGCCGGACACGGAAATCAGCAACAGGAAAAGTTCGCGCTCTTCCGTGGTCGAAAAACCAAACAATAAATGGGCGTCTTCCCGTATGATTTCATAAACATAAATCTTTCCCTCCCCACCATGCCGGAAGGCGCCGTAGGTCGTTAATGAAATATGAATCTCATATCCGACACCATTACATTCCATCACCATTCGTGTAGGCGATAACTCTGTGATATTTCCTTTGATATATTCTATCATTTTCTTGTTTGTTTTTGGCCGGTACGGAACGTTCCGGAACGCCTGTTCCCGCCCGTTTGACCGATATAAAACCGTAACTATAACGCAAAAAAGAAAGAAAGCGTATATTTTGAAGAGAGAAATTTTCTCTGTTTAACCTTTGAGGCTGTTGTCCTCATGCTTTTCGGAGGATGATAGCGGCAGACCGCGATTTGCGTAAAAATTCGTATCTTTGCACCCCGAAACAAACAAATAGCATCATGTATTACAGTGAAGAAGAGATTATCGGGCATATACAAGCCCCTGTATTCCATGTGATTGGCGAGACGGCCGACGCCATGGGTCAGGAGACGTATGTCATTGGCGGTTATGTCCGCGATCTGTTTTTACGCCGTTCGTCGAAGGATGTGGACGTCGTGACGGTGGGCAGCGGAACGAAATTAGCTGAGTCCGTTGCACAGAAACTGGGAGAAAAGGCGAATTTGACGGTTTTCCGTAATTTCGGTACGGCGCAGGTCAAATCCGGCGACATGGAACTGGAGTTTGTCGGGGCGCGGAAGGAATCGTACAGCCACGACAGTCGCAAGCCCGTCGTGGAAAACGGTACGCTGGAAGACGACCAGAACCGTCGCGATTTCACGATTAATACGTTGGCGCTGTGCCTGAACAAGGGACGTTTTGGAGAGTTGATTGATCCCTTCGGCGGGCTGGACGACCTGGAAGCCCTGCGGATTGTTACGCCGTGGGATCCGGATGTGACGTTCAGTGACGATCCGCTCCGGATGTTACGCGCCGTTCGTTTTGCTTCACAACTGGGTTTTTTTATTGACCCGGATACCTTTGACGCTATTGCCCGCAATCGCCACCGGATCGAGATCGTTTCAAAAGAGCGCATCACGGACGAACTGAATAAAATCATCCTCTCCCCGAAACCTTCCGTCGGGTTTGAGTTGCTGGAAATGTGCGGCTTGCTGGAACTGATTTTCCCGGAGTTGTGCGCCCTCAAAGGCGTGGAAACCAAAGAAGGCATCGGGCACAAAGAAAATTTCACCCACACATTGACTGTACTCGATAACCTGAGCCGGACGTCGGACAACGTATGGCTTCGCTGGAGCGCGCTGTTGCACGACATTGCCAAGCCCGTGACCAAGCGGTATGACAACCGTCTCGGATGGACATTCCACAATCATAATTTCGTTGGCGAGAAAATGGTGCCCGCTATCTTTCGCCGTATGAAATTGCCGATGAACGAGAAAATGAAGTATGTCCAGAAAATGGTGAACCTGCACATGCGCCCGATTGCGCTGGTGGATGAGGAAGTGACGGATTCGGCTGTCCGTCGGCTGCTGTTTGACGCCGGCAACGACATTGACGACCTGATGAAACTCTGCGAAGCCGATATTACGAGCAAAAATCCGGAAAAAGTGCGCCGTTTCCTGAATAATTTCCAGTTGGTACGCGCCAAGTTGGTACAAATTGAAGAAAAAGACCGTATCCGCAATTTCCAACCGCCTGTTTCGGGCGAAGAAATTATGGCGACATTCGGCTTGCCTCCGTCAAGACCCGTCGGTGTCATCAAGGATGCCATTAAAAATGCGATCCTTGACGGGGTGATTTCCAATGATTATAAAGAAGCCGTCCGGTTTATGCACCGGAAAGCGAAAGAAATGGGATTGACGGAAGTGAAAACTGCCGAGTCGTGATTCAAAGATAGATTATCGCCCTGACAAACAGGAAACACAAGAACAGAAACACGCCCGCTATCCAATAAAACAGTCTCATCAGGCGAGATTTATCTGCAAACAGATTGGCCAGCAGGATAGCTGTCGGGATACAGAATAAAAACAGGAAATCCTGAAAATATTGCCCGAAAACGAATAGCAGCACAAACAGGTAAATCTGGGATATCCACAGATAGGAAAGGAATTGACGTATACGAACAGAATGTTCGGACGGGCGCACGGTGAAGTTCAATGCAACGGCGACTACCGACAGTGATACTGCAACCAACGTAACAATTCGGGGACCCGGCAAAGGCCGGCCGGTCAGGACGAAGTCGAAATGAACAAGGCGTTGTCCGGCTTCGGTAAAAAACGAAAAATCATGTCGCCACAAACACCATGCCCATACGAAAACAAAAAAAGTAAAAATGCCTAAAAAAGAGGCGATAAAGTTGCGTACATGGATCACCCTGAATTGATGCATCCCAATCCAAAACAGCGGGATAAGCCACAGGAGATGTATCCACAACATGCTGCCGAGGCACAGGTAAAACATAATATTAAAACTCTTTCCGGGATAAAGCATGTCCTGGTAACTGCGGAAAAGTTCATGCAGCGCCAGAAAAAAGAAAAGCGTTGCAACAAACACGGGGCGCACTGGATCAAAATCGGGAATCGTGCTGTATAACAACAGGAACAGCGCAAAAATCATTTTCGTATTATCACGAATGACGTTCAAAAAAAGATTAGCGCACAGGAACGTTATGAATCCTGCCAGGCACAACAGAACGATCCCGATGAAATAAACCGTCCCCTTATCAGGGATACACTCAATGAGCAGATTCCACAGCGGCATCTCGCCCGAACCGGTCGCAACAGGCAGACTGACAGGATAATAATGTCCAATAATCCAGCACGATATACATATTAGCAATGTGACGGCAAATGGAAAGATGCCCGATAGCCCGACGTTTTTCCGATGTGGATACCTTCTCCTGTCCCTGTTGTCCATGGTCAGATGTCAAAACCAATGTCGCGGCGGAAATACTTCCTGTCAAAACGAATCGCATCGGCGCCGGCATAGGAAACCGCCAGCGCCTCTTCCTTGCTTGTCCCGTATGAAGTGACGGCAATGACACGTCCGCCGGAGGTCAGGATGTGACCTTCTTTTGCAGTCGTACCGGCGTGAAAAACAATGCTGTCCGTCACATTTTCAAGTCCCGTAATGATTTTTCCCTTTTCATAGGTTTCGGGATAGCCGCCGCTCACGAGCATGACCGTCACGGCATAGCGCGGGTCTTCATCCAGCGTACAGGTGGCAAGATTCTCTGTTGCAACGCCTTCCAGCAGTTCCACAAGGTCAGTCCGGATGCGGGGTATGACGACTTCCGTTTCCGGATCGCCCATCCGACAGTTGTATTCAATCACCATCGGGTCGCCCTTGACATTGATCAGTCCAAAGAATATAAATCCTTTATACACAATATTTTCCATTCTCAATCCCTGAATGGTAGGGCGGATGATACGCTCTTCTACTTTGTTCATAAACGTTTCGTCGGCAAACGACACCGGTGAAACGGCGCCCATCCCGCCGGTATTCAGGCCGGTATTGCCTTCGCCGATGCGTTTATAGTCTTTCGCGACGGGCAGGATTTTATAGTCTGTCCCGTCAGTCAGCACAAACACCGAACATTCTACGCCATCAAGAAATTCCTCAATAACAACCGTTTTGCTCGCTTCACCAAACATCCCGCCCAACATTGTCTGCAGTTCGCTTTTGGCCTTCTCCAGATCGTCTATTATCAACACGCCTTTGCCGGCGGCCAGTCCGTCGGCTTTCAGCACGTAGGGTGGGGACAGCGTGTCGAGGAACGCAAGTCCCTCTGCAAGATTACTTTCCGAAACGCTCAGGTAGCGCGCTGTCGGGATGCGATGTCGCATCATAAAGGCTTTGGCAAATTCCTTGCTGCCTTCCAGACGGGCGCCGTCGCGGCTCGGCCCTATCACAGGTACGGCGGCCAACCGTGCATCCTCTTTAAAATAGTCATATATCCCATTTACTAACGGGTCTTCGGGGCCTACCACAACCATAGTTATTTGATTCTCTATGACAAAATTACCGATTGCACGGAAATCATTTACCGCAATGGGCACATTGACGCCCGCCGTAGCTGTCCCGGCATTGCCCGGAGCGATAAACAAACGGTCTGTTTTTGGACTGCGGGCTATTTTCCAGGCCAGCGCATGTTCGCGGCCTCCTGAGCCTAAAAGCAATATATTCATGAATTTATTATTGTTTAATTATCTTTACCGGCCCAAGCAATCCCGATTCATTTTCCTTTGTCCAGGGCAAATTGCTAATCGTCAGCGCCCGTTCCGATTCAGGCAGTTTTGCATCGGCAAGCAAACGATTTACCCAAAGGTTTACCACTTCGACCTCAATCTCGTTGTCGCCGTCTTTCACAAAATCGGTTATATTAACGCGATAGGGCGGAGTCCAGACACCGCCTGCATATTGCCCGTTGATGCGGACTTTGGCCATAACGCCCACTTTACCCAAATCAAGATAGCTGTTGGCTGTTGGCTGTTGGCTGTTGAAGTTGAAAATCGTTTTGTAAACCGCTGTTCCCGAATAATCCCTGATTTGCGGATTTTCATTGGCCGACCAGTCGGCAAGTTCAGTGAAAACAACCGGCTCGGCAGGGCCTCGTTTCACGCAGTCGGACTCGAACCGAACCTCCCAGGGCGAGGTGATTTCGGCGACGATTTCCGCGGCGGGGAAATTTGCTGCGTAGCCGTCGGCAGGGATCGTGCCGCCACGATGTGCTTTGCGGAAAATGATAAATCCACTGCCATTTGCCTCAAGTTGCAAAGGCACGGCTGTTGTCTCGCCATTCTGCGAAAAAGCAGGCAGATCGCGGCGTTCGGCCAGTACAGGATCCCAAAACTCAGGCTGACGGCCTGCAACACGGAATACCGGCGTTACCTGAATAGGGCGGTTATTAGCCTGATTGGTAACGAAATAAATATCTATATCACCCACTCTGCGGTGAGTGTAAAGCACAGAATCCTGCTCGCTGACCCGGAAGTCGGGCGCAAGGTTCATCTTCGCAAAAACTTCTTCTAAAGTTGTGTTTTGTAGCACTTTAGGTTCAAGTTTGGTCGCAAGTTCTTTCACTTCGCGGTCACAGTCGGGGTAGTTCTGCATACTCGGCGAACGGACGGGAATCGTGTTGGCCACGATCGTTGCGCCTTCGTCGGCTAACCGGATAATGTTGGCTAATGTCTCGGGACGCATAGCGTCTTCGGGCGGCAGGACGAGGACGCGGTATTGAGTGCCGTGGGGCAGCGTCAGCAGGCCGTTTTTCACGGTTGCTTTCGCTAAAACTTCGGCATTGATATGGTCATAATGGTAGCCTGCGGGACATTTCGGTTCTTCAATGCCGCTCATTTTCGGGGCTGATTCGCCGATGAAATAGGCAACGTCGGCAACGTCGAGACCCTGCTGCAACAGGAATCCGCAGCGGCGGACGTAGGTAGTGAACAAATCAAGCTGCTGATACCATGTATTTTTCCGATTGAACTGGATGTTATACCAGGCGTCGGTGCCGGGGTATGTACTGTCATCCTGCTGCTGAATGTTCACGTGCAGATTTAACGTGTTGATGCCGGTCGAAACCGCCCAGTCGCCGCGTTGCTTGATGTTGCCGGGGTAGAAGGTGTAGTGGTCGCCCCCGCCGGTAAATGCCTCTGCATAAACACGGTGTTTCCCGTAAGTATGGGCGCAGGACGTAGCGCAACGGTTTTCGGGTTCGCCGATACCTTTCATATAGCCAACCCAGAACTCGCCGCCAACCTCGTCCGACTGGCCTCCGTACTGCAGGAACTCGCCTGCAAAACCCCATGAACCGTAGTTCTCAAGCCAGGTCATGATGCCGTCCTCATGCGATTTCTCACGTAGCGTGCGCACATATTCGTGAGCGATGCGGTCGGCCACAAGGCGGCGCATATCCCACAGGAAGCGATCGGAAAGCTCCGGACTGCCGACAGGATAGCCGTAGTAGGCAGGGAAAAACGGCGTCGGATCATAGCCATAGCGTTCTTTGAAAATCTCAATGAAATGGTCGGTGATATTTTGCCCGCCTTTTTCGTAGCTGTCCATAACGTTCACCCTGAATGTTTTGCGGTCTTCGGCAGGGATTCGTTTCACGATGGCGCCGATGTACTGATCGTGGTGGTAGGCGGTATGTTCGCTACTCATTTTATCTACTTCAAGTCCCGATCCGCCTTTTGGCGAAGGCGAATTTTGGATGCCGGTCGGCACCATGCCCGTGCGCATAATGACCCATTCGCCTTCAGGGACGTCCCAGGTCAGCGTGCCGTCGGCGGCGAGTTTGTCGGAAATATCAAGCACATCAGAGGCTTTGATCGAATAAGTCGGATCGGCGGTTTCTTCCGGCCACATGAAAGCGTCCCAGGGCGGCGCGAGGTCGTTAAACATCTTGGCAAACGTTTTTTCGGGATAGCGTTCCACGACCGGTGCGTGAGTGAGGCGGAAGCCGGTCAGCAGGCCGTCGCGACCGGTGTTGCTGAAAACAAGGCGGTATTCGGCCGCCGTGGTTTCGGGAAAGGTGATGGCAACCGGTGCGTAGGGACGGAAGCCGCGACTGTAGAGGTTGTCAGTGCGGTCAATGGTAAACTGTTTAATAGACGTAAATCCGTCGCCGGTTTTTGCCTGAAAATCAACCCGGGTTGCGACTTTGCCGTCGAGCGAGATAACGAGGCTCTGCGCAGGAGCGGCTTTGCCGAGAGTGAACGTGATGGTCGCCTCTTCCTTTTCGGGCAGTTTATATCCGGCTGAGGTTGATTTGATGTTGGCCGAAGCGGTTGTGCGAGCGGCATATTCGCTGCTTTTCAGCAGGTCAGGCTCAGCGCCTTTGTTCACCGGAAAAGCCAGCACTTTGAAGTCCCGGAAATCGGCCGGAGTAACCTGATAGTTGGAGTTGTCGTCAATAAGACCTTTCAGTTGCTGCAAGTCGTTTTGCGTTACGGGGATTTTCGCGGAGAATTTCGCGGGGCCTTTCACCTCGCGGCGTATGGCTTCGAGGTAGCGCATGGATTGTGTATTTTTTATCCACGGTCCGCCCGACTGGCTCCATCCCGGGCAGTTGAACATGCCGATCTCAATGTCGAGTTCACCGGCGGTTTTCAGGGTGGTATGAATCAGTTCCCACCATTCGTCGCCCATAAAAGGCAGTTCGTCGCCGCCGCCTGTCAAGCCGACGTAGGCGCGCGTAACGCCTGCTTTTTTCATGGCTTGAAGGTCGGCAATAACGCCTTCTTTTGTAATCGTTTTATCAATCCAGTACCAGTAGCAGCCCGTACGGACGCTGTCGGGAGGCGTGTCAAAGCCCGATTCGAGGGCGACATTCAGATCGCTGTTGTTTTTTCCACATCCTGCCATTATAAGCGATAAAGCCATCAGGATGAGTGCGTTGTTGAATAAAAAATACTTCATATCAGTTTGTTTTAATATAGATAAATTGTTATAAATTAGTTGTCATTCTCCAAGTTAGCTGTCTTGTGAACATATTTTTCGCAAAGGTAGTATTTTTTTGCCGGAATAAAAAACAATCGGGATTTTTTTGACTGTTCGGGAAAAATCCTGTACATTTGCGGTCAATGAAAACAGTCATACATACGGACAGCGAATACATCGAAGCCGTTATTCAGCAATGCGATGTATGTTTTGTCGGGATGGCCGATCCGGACGGCGCGCCTTATGTGTTGCCAATGAATTTCGGTTATTCCGCCGGCGTGCTTTACCTCCATTCTGCACAGGAAGGCCGCAGTATTGATATCCTGAAGCGTAACCCGAAAGTATGCGTTGCGTTCAACCCACAGAATGAACTCGTCTGGCAGCACCCAGGCATGGCGTGCAGCTACCGGATGCGCGGCAGCAGCGTAATTGCATGGGGAACAGTCGTTTTTGAAGAAGATATGGATCGGAAAAAGGCCGCTCTCGACATCCTTATGAAGCAATATACGACGACCGAAACACAATTTTCCGACCCGGCGGTCGCCAACGTGAAAATATGGCGGATAACGTTCGATAAAGTGACGTGTAAAGAATTTGGAGCGCCTCACAAATAAAGCCGCTTATGTACATTAAAATATAAATAAAATATAATAAGACCGAAGTCTATTTTTCCGCAAAATATTTTTGTGTGTTTTCCCTTATATAAATCCCTTGTATTTACCATATTTGTTTTTTTTAACCGTTTTTTTTTTTTTGTTGGGAAAAATAATTCTATCTTTGGCGCACGTAAGAAAAAATAAAATGTATAAAAACATTGTTGTTGGTTTACTAAATTTTTAATTAAAGTTTTATTTATGAGAAAGTATGTATTTATGATGTGCTTGATCCTTGCAGGAGCCTGCACAACCGCCCTCTGGGCGCAGAAAAAAGTAAGTGGAACTGTCACAGATGGAAATGAGCCGCTAATCGGCGCGAATGTGATGGTAAAAGGAACTACGAACGGCACCATTACGGATGCCGACGGGAAGTTCGTATTGGACGGCGTAAATAATGGCGCGGTACTCCAGATTTCGTTTCTGGGATATACCACGCAGGAACTTACGTATAAAGGAGAGACAAGCCTGAATATCATCCTCGTGGAAGACGCACAGGCTTTGCAGGAAGTCGTGGTGACGGCTTTGGGTATTACCAAACAGGCGCGCGGACTGGGTTATGCCATGAGCACAATCAAGTCGAACGAATTAGTCAAGACGGGTACGCCCAACTTTGCTACCGCGCTTTACGGAAAGGCTGCCGGTGTGCGTATCAACGCGGCGCCGGGCGGTATCACTTCCGGTGTTTCGATGACCGTTCGCGGCGTCGGTTCTATTAATGGTAATACGCAGCCTCTGCTGGTTATGGACGGCGTGCCTATCCGTAACGGTAACGCTAACGTCAGTCAGCCCGGCAGAACTTACGACCTTAACGGACGTATAGAAGGTAACGGTATTATTGATCTTAACCCGCAGGACATCGAGAGTATCTCCATCCTGAAAGGCGCTTCGGCTACCGCTCTTTACGGTTCGGAAGCCGCTAACGGCGTTATTCTGGTTACATCCAAAAAAGGCGCTGCAGGCGAAGGTGTGAAAATTGATTTCAATGCTACCTTAACAGGTAACTATGTGGCTTACATGCCTAAGGTACAAACCGAATTCGGACCCGGACGCACCTCGGTTGAGCGCAGTGAATTTGAGTTGGCAAATGACGGCTTCTACCAGCGCACATGGGACAAGTGGGGAACAGGAACGCCTCAAACCTATCTGTCGGTAACCAGTCGTGATGTTACCGGCAACCAGTATTATTTCGGTCCGAAGTACGACGCAAGCAAACAAGTGCTGTACTGGAACGGCGAAATGGTGCCTTATGAGGCAGTGACCGATTCGCCCTATACGGATTTCTACCGTAATGGATACACTCAGAACTATAACTTTTCCATTACGCACAACGGCGCTAAAAGCAATACCCGTTTCTCATATACGCATGTGAATGACTTGCCTACTATGTACAACAGTCATTACAACAAAAACAACTTCAATCTGACAGGCGGTATCAACATAGCGAAAAACTTAAGATTTGACTATAGTGCAAACTATATTCTGCAGAACGTTTTCAACCGTCCCCGCTCGATGGACACTTTCCAGAGTTCTTATTCCGGTATCACCGGTTCGTTCTCCAACATGGAACTGCTGCGGGCATGGACCAGAACCAGTCTGGGCTACAGGAATGAAAACTACAGCGCTACTACTGTTACGTTAACCCCAACCGAAGGTTTTGCTTATGGTCCGCTTGAAAGCGACCTGCAAGGCAAATACTGGGATATTCTCGCCAACAATCAGTACGAAACAAATCACCGTCTGATTGCAAGCATGGCGCCGACCTGGACAATTATTGATGGCTTGAAAATGCGTGGTCGTATTTCAACCGACATCTCGCACGATAATATTGAGAGACATCATGCAACCGAGCGCCCGATTTCCCTGTATCCTACCAGCCCCGGCGGTTACTACGGCATGATAAACCATAATTATGATATTTTCTATGGCGACATTATGCTGTTGTATGATAAAAACCTGACCGAAAAACTCAACCTTACCGCCAATATCGGCTGGCAGGGTCGTCAGGAAAAAGTTAGAGGTTCCTCTATAGGAACTAACGGGGGTTTGAAAGTAGAAAACTGGTTCCATCTCAACGCTTCGGTCAACTCTAATTTAGGCGCCAGCGAAGAATACATGGACCTGCTGCGTACCGCATACTTCGGTTCGATTGGTCTTTCCTGGGAGAACACCTACTACTTAGAAGTAACAGCGCGTCAGGAACAGACCTCTACACTGCCTTCGGGGATGAACAACTTCTTCTATCCCTCAGCCAATGCAAGTTATATTTATAGCGAACATTTGAAAGATAAAATTGACTGGTTGGATTATGGTAAACTGCGTATTTCATACGCTAAGGTAGGTAACGCTCCCAATGTGTATGCTACTCCCGTATCGTTCACTACCGGCAATGCCGACGGTTACAGTTATGTTACCATCCCCGGCGATTACGGAAACGAGAAACTGAAACCCGAAAC
>JAISUI010000029.1 GCA_031272155.1 Tannerella sp.
CTCTCTCTCTCTCTCTCTCTCTCTCTCTCTCTCTCTCTCTCTTATATATGTTTATACACCGTTACGCGCGCGGACGCGTCTTTTATCCACGAGCGCGACAAGATATAAAATTCCTTTTATTCATGCAAGGTTTCTGTCATTCATTTTCAACTTAAAAAATGGTGATAAATTTTCCTGTTTTCACATCGAAATATATAAATCATTATATATAAATACCTTAATTATATTATTAATCATTTTAAAATTTTTATTATGGAACAAAAGAGTCATTTTAAAAGAAAGGAGCGCAGATTACACAGATTGCTATGCTTGCTGTGTATCCTGTGCATGGGAACGCTAACAGCCTTAGGGCAAAAGCGTGTGACCGGTACGGTGACGGACGCCAAAGGCGAAACCGTCATTGGAGCGAATGTGGTGGAAAAAGGCAGCGCTAACGGAAGCATTACGGATGCAGACGGCAAATTCACACTGACCGTCAAGGAGAACGCAACGCTTGTGATTTCGTTTGTCGGCTATGTGACGCAGGAAATCGCCGTCGGGAACCGGACGACACTCAATGTCACGTTGCAGGAAGATACGCAGGCGTTGGAAGAAGTGGTAGTCGTCGGCTACGGCACCACCCAGCGCCGAAATTTCACCGGCTCGGTTTCTACCGTCAATGTGGAAAATTCGCCGGTGTCGCTTACTTCAAGAACGAACGCGATGGATGCCCTTCGTGGCACGGTTACCGGCGCAATAGTATCCCGTGAAGGCGACGCCGGAAGCACTCCTTCCATCGAAGTGCACGGGCAAAAATCAGTCAACAGTCCGAATACCAATCCGTTAGTTGTATTAGACGGTATGATTTACATGGGCAATTGGCGCGATATTGACCCTTCGACCGTCGAGAGTATGTCGGTGCTGAAAGACGCCTCTTCGTTAGCTGCTTACGGTTCACAGGCGGCAAACGGCGTAGTAATGATAACCACCAAAAAGGGTAAGGCCGGCAAGCCGATGATCAGCTTCAACAGTTCATTGGCCGTTGCCAACAAAGCCATGACGCCTAAATTGATGCGTCCGGATGTATATGTCGTGAAACGGAATCTTGAATCGGGTGTTGCAGCCGATGGTGATCCTCACACATGGATGTCGGAAAGAAATTTTGAGAAATATCTCCGTGGTGAAACGACCGACTGGTGGGATTATTCTACTCAAACAGGTTTGACTCAAAACTATACGCTTGCCGTTTCAGGAGCCACCGATCGGTTTAATTACTATACGTCCGCCACCCACACCGACCAGAAAGGCATCGTTTACGGCGACAATTACAAGCGCGAAGCCATTGTGCTCCGTTTACAGAACGATATTACCAATTGGCTTCAGGTAGGGACACAGGTCAATTATACGTACAACAATTACGACGGCGTGCGTGCCGGTGGAAGTGGTACACAACTCTCACCCTATGCAGAGCCTTACCGTCCGGGAGGCGTCTTGCTGGAGAAAAAACTGAATGATGTGGGCGGCTCTATCAATAATCCGCTTTGGAATACAGCTTATGAAAACGGAGGAACAATAGATGATCTTGAACGATTTGCCACGACTTTCCTGAAAGGGCATATCCTGATTAAAGCGCCTTTCCTGAAAGGATTAAGCTACCGGCTGAACGCCTCATACTCGGAAGAAAATTACAAGCACGATTATTTTACACACGAAGGCAATCTGCCGGAAGGCAATGACGGGGAAGACCGGTTTACGCCCGAAGCGCTCGCTAAACTGCTGCCAAGAACCGGTGGTTATAATCTGCGGAGGATGACAGCGTCCTACGTCTGGGATAATATTCTGAACTATACCGCACAACTCGACAAACATTTTGTGGACGTTACCGCAGTTTACACCCGCGACGAATGGAAACAGGACAGCAGGCAACTGAACGGCAGCGATTTCGAAGCTATCGGCAATACGCTGCTCGGTTATGACGGCTTGCATTTTGCAAGCGTTCAGACTGTTGGCATTTCAAAATCACGAAAAGCCAATATTGGCTATCTCGGCCGATTGATTTATAACTACGATGATCGCTATCAACTTACGGCATCCATCCGTCGAGACGGAAGTACTGTTTTTGGCGCCGACAAGAAATGGGGCGTTTTTCCTGCTGCCGGTCTGGCATGGACGGTTAGCAATGAAAACTTCATGCAGAATATAAACAACTTAAGCTATCTGAAACTGAAAGCATCCTGGGGTAAAAACGGCAACCAGTCATTGAATCCTTACGGTACGCTTTCGACAATCAGTCTCGGACAGTCGGGCGCACACGCACAGGTGTTCAATAACGATGATATTACCAAATGGGGACAATACCTCACAGCTATCGGCAATCCTGAATTAGGATGGGAAACAACCACCTCATTCAATACCGGTTTTGACCTTGGTCTGCTCAGTGACCGCATCCATTTTGAATTGGACATATACAAATCACAGACTACAGACCAGATTTTCAACCGCACCATTCCGGCGATGGGTAATGGATTTACTTCTATCAAGGCAACCATGGGACAGGTGAATAATTTCGGCGTGGAATTTACGCTTAATACGGTAAATATCAAGACAAAAGATATTGCGTGGACTTCGATGTTGAATTTCTATCTCAATCGCAACAAGTTGGTTGACCTCTACGGCGACGGCAAGGACGATCCGTCCAGCAGTCTTTTCCTCGGCAAATCGCTCGGCGCTATTTACGGGTACAAACTCATTGGCATCGTGCAGGAAGAAGATCAGGATTATATCACGACCAACAACAGCGTTGCGGGAAATCCCAAGTTTGCCGATATTGACGGCAATGGGATAATCAATGCCGACGACCGTACCATCCTTGGTTATCGCAAAGAAAACTTCCGAATGAACATGGCGCATACGCTTGAATGGAAGAACTGGGAACTGTATGCCATGTTTTCAGGTGTTTTCAGCGGCAACGACTATGGCATGGAAGTCAATAACGAAGCCTATATCGGTTGCGCCGGAATGGTGGACAAAGACGAAGTATGGTGGACGCCCGAAAACCGCAGTAATGTCTATCCCCGTATCAACTTCACCGGCGGCAATTATACCGCTTTGCAATCTTTCGGCTATGTACGCCTGCAAGACCTGAACCTGTCTTATAATTTCCGCCAACCGGCAATTAAAAACATTGGTATTCAGCAACTAAGGGCGTATGTTTCTGTGAAAAACCTGTTCACAATTACAAACTGGACAGGTGGCGATCCCGAAGTCAGGCAGAAGTTAAATACGATGCTGACAAGTGATTTTTCTCCTTTGCAAAGGACTGTTTTGTTTGGTTTTAATATCTCATTTTAAAATGTTTATAACTATGAAACGATATATATATTTTATTATTATGGCGGTTGGTGTCATCACATCATGTAATGACGATGACTTTTTGGTTGAAAAGACCGAATCATCCTATACGTATGCCAACGCCTTTTCGGTATCTTCGCAGGTAAACGACTGTATTACCGAAATCTATTATGCACACAAGAAATTTATTTTTCCGGACGACTGGAATAATCATTTTATTATCGGTATTGGTACGGATGTACTTGAATACAGGTTTTCGGAAGCCTCGGTAGTGGCTGATTTTACAAACTGGAGCACCACTTACAGCAAGCCTTTATGGGTTTTCACCAGTCTGTATGAACTGATTGCCAAGGCAAACCTTGTTATTAAAGGGGCAGAATTGGTGACGTGGAGCAGCGAAAGCGAAAAGGCGTTTGCCATTGCGCAGGCGCGTTTTTTCCGTGGTTACAGTTATATGAACTTAGCCGAAGTATTTGGCGGTGTGCCTATTACGGAAGAATTTATAGAAACGCCCAAATTTGACTTCGCCCGCGCTTCCCGTGAAGAAACGTATCTGTTTGCCATACAGGATTTGGAGGCGGCGGCAAAAGACCTGCCCGACCACCAGCCTGCAGGCAGGATGGGCAAAGGCGCTGCATGGCATTATGCAGCTGAGTGTTACCTTGGCCTGGCGGCAATAAAAAACAATGACGCCGCTACGCTCGACAAGGCGATCGCCGCTACCAACGAAGTATTGAAACTTCATTCGCTGATGAAAGAACGGTTCGGCACACGCGCCAACCCCGCCTCTACCGGCACAAACAACGGAGTAGCAGCCTACTATCCCAATGGCGATGTTTTCTACGATTTATTCGTTAAGGGAAATCTCGATTATGAAGAAGGCAACACCGAATCACTGTGGGTAACGCAAAACAATGCCGCATCGTATGATCAATTTGGCTCTCGTGGTCAGACTATGGGACAGCAAAATATGATTCACAACCTCCGGGACGCCCTCTGGCAACCGGAGTGGAAAGAACCGGGCGCCCAGAACGGCCCATGGAACAGTAACGACGGACCAAAAGACGCCTATGGCTACAACTGCAACCGAAATGCTTTCACCGGCGGTTACGGGCAGGGACGTATTATGACCACTGTTTTTGCCAAGAATACAATTTGGAAAAACTGCGAAGGCGATATCCGCAATTCGCCTGTTAATATCCGTCGGAAGTTTCCCGTAATGAATATCCTTCATTCCATGTACGGAGATTCCATCTCCTGCGATGAAGCGGAAAAATACATTACCGAGCCTACGCGCATGTTTTTATATCCCGTTCATTCCAAACTCACTCCGATTGATGACTATGAATGGGATTTGCTGGCAAAGAATGAACGTTCCAATCTGACGCGCGACGTCTATCTTGCCCGTGCAGCCGAAACCTATCTGTTTCGAGCCGAAGCCAAGTTCCGTAAAGGCGACTTGACCGGCGCTGCGGAGGACATTAACGAAGTAAGGGGTCGGGCGCATGCGCCGCTTATTTCGGCTTCTGACGTTACGATAGATTATATTCTCGACGAGCGCGTCCGCGAATTGTATGGCGAGGAGCGTCGCTGGAACACCTTGCTCCGTATGGGAGGCAATATTCCTAACGACCGCATTACGAAATATGCAGCCGTGATTGCTGAAGATCATATTTGGAGCCACAAGTGGAGCGGTACGCTGGCGCAGGATTTCCTGTTCCCCATTCCGCAAACTGTGATAAACAGTAACTTGGACGGAGTGATAGAACAGAATCCGATGTGGAAGTGATTTATTCTTAAAGAGATAGCTTCACCTCAGGTGAGGCTGTCTCTTATTTTTATTTATAACTATTTAAAAATGAACAAAATAATTATTTTATTTATCTGTCTGGCAGCTATGCAGACGAATCTGTACAGTCAGGCTAAACCGACGCCGGAAGAGGTACGGAAAGACCGTGCACGCAACATTGTACTTCCCAAAAGTGACCATCACTACAAAAAAGTACAATATTACATTGAAGATGAGCCTGATTCCGATTACATTCACGCTTCGGAAAAGGCTTACGAAGCCTTTCTTGATCTGAAATTTGCCGTAAGGATTCATTGGGGAATTTATTCGATATGGGAGATGAACGGCGAATCGTGGGGCTTTTTGCGTCTGCCGCGCGAAAAGAAAGCCGAATACAACAATTTGTATAAAACATTCAATCCCACCGGATTCGACGCCAATGAATGGATGGATCTGTTCCAACGTTCCGGCATCAAAGCCTTTGCTTTTACAACCAAGCATCATGAGGGTTTTTCCATGTTTCACACCCAAACGCGGGTCGTGCAAAGGGCTAATTATCTTGATACCGCCCACATTATTGAGCCGTGCGATCTGCATTACAGCATTGAAGAAACGCCCTTCAAACGGGATATTGTGAAAGAACTCTGCGATGCGGCGCACCGGACAGGTATCAAGATTAATCTCTATTTCTCACATCCCGACTGGTACGATGCCGATTTTCGTCCTTATAACTATCATCCTTTGACGACCGCCCGCTACCTGACTTTCAACGGCGATTATGGTTTTGATATCGGACACCGTAAATATGAAGCCATTACGCCCGAGCCGACAGCTGAGGAAACAGCCCGTATGCTCGCCCGTCATCGCGAACAACTCCGCGAACTGCTGACTAACTACGGCAAGATTGACATGATGTGCCTCGACCAGTGGATGGGGCGCGACGTATGGCCGCAGATGAAAGAAACGGTCAAAATGATGCGGCAGTGGCAACCCGACGTGATGCTTCGATGTCGCGGGATCGGCAACTACGGCGACTACTACACGCCGGAAGGCTTTGTTCCGGGCAGCAAGGAGAACACCAACATGCCCTGGATGACTATCTATCCGCTGGCGTCAAGTTTTTCGTACGACAAAGATGGCAGCAAATACAAAGGCGCCGCATGGATTATCCACAACATCATTGACTGCGCAGCCAAAGGCGGCAGTTTTATGGTTGGTATAGGTCCCGACGGAACCGGACGTTTCCACCCCAAAGCCGTTGAACAATTGGAAGAAACCGGTCGCTGGCTGAAAATCAACGGCAAAGGCATCTACGCCACCCGCGCACGTGAGGTCTGGAAAGATGGCGATTTCTACTTCACCCGCAGCAAAGACAACAAGCGCGTTTATGCCTTCACGGAAAACGTAGAGACGTTGCGTGCAACGTCTCTACATATCCCCGCCGTAACACCGCGCAAAGGCGGAAAAATCTATCTGCTCGGCTATAAAAAACCGTTGAAATGGACGGCTGACGGCGACGGCGTGAACGTAGAAATACCCGCCGAACTCGCCGAAAACCTCCCATGCGACTACGCTTGGGGATTTGAGATTCTTATTTAAACGGTGCAGGGTTCACGGTTTCTTTAGGTACACGGTAGAACGGTGCACGGTGGAACGGTACACGGTAAAACGGTTGAATCGTTGAATCGTTAAATCGTTAAATTTTAAACGCTTAAACGCTTACACGGTTGAAGCACCGCCAGTTCCGTGCACCGTCCCACCCTGCACCGTGCACCATTTTTTAATTGCTGAAATTCAGCCTATTGCATCACCTTAATGATATTTAACAAATTTTCCTCCCAAAAAATTTGGCACATTCAAAAAATGATTCCTACATTTGCCCCGTGTTAGGTGCACGAAAAAAAGTTGATGCACATAATAACGATTTGTTGTGAATAAAAATAGATAATCATAATAACGAAAAAAAGA
>JAISUI010000002.1 GCA_031272155.1 Tannerella sp.
GGCTTTTCGGACTCGCCCCGTTTGAATGGTTTCCGGACTCCATTTCGATACTTGCGCCGCAGTCGGCGGCTTGATAATTTTTTAAGCGTAACATTTTTTTGGTCTTTAAATTTAAATAATGAGAATTATTACGCAAAATTAGAAGATAACGATGTTTCGTCGGGTATCGAAACGTAAAAAAAAAGTATTGAAACAGGAATTTCGGGTATCAAAACAGGGAAAAAAAGTATTGAAACAGGGAAAAATGCGATTTCATCGTAGAGACGTAGCGCGCTACGTCTCTATAATTCGAGGCATGCCTCGTCTCTACATTTGCCGCCGCCATTCGCCCGGCGTCATATTCGTATGTTTGGCGAATTGGACAAGGAACGCCGATTTGTTGCCATAACCGATGGAATCGGCGATGGCGTCTATTTTGCAGGACGGATTTTCGCGCATCAGCCGTTGGGCTTCTTCTATACGCAGGGCGCCTATCCAGTTGCGAAATGTTTTGCCTTCGTACTTGTTGATATAGCGCGAGAGGTATGTGGTGTTGGTGTTAAGATTGTCGGCAAGGTCTCTGATAGTTACACCTGCCTGACAATATCGCTTGTCGGCTACCCAGCGATTTATCTGGCGTTTCAATGCGGCAGCCGATTTAGCTTCAAACGATACGGGCAAACTTTCGTCGCCGTCCTCCTCAGGTTCTTCCAAAATTACATTTTCTAAAAAATTGAAAATAAAGGCATAATTAACAAAATGAATGGCGAAAAAGACGTAAAATACAAGGCAGGAAAGCGCAATGATCAACCCGAAAAGCGCATAGGGTAAAAGTGCGAAAACGAGGGCAATCAACCCGATGCCAAGCGCGGAGTGGAACGAAAAAAATATCCATCGAAGGCGGTCTTCTTCATTTTCGGAAAAATAGTTTTCCATTTCGAGCAGGCAGTGCCGGTAGAGTTTTCTGAATCTCAACGTATATCGTATCAGTTGCGAAAAATAATAAACGGTGTAGAAATAGGCAAATGTACTCGTAACGCTTTCATCCATAACAATATACG
Organism: Tannerella sp.; assembly: GCA_031272155.1. Classification (GTDB taxonomy): domain Bacteria; phylum Bacteroidota; class Bacteroidia; order Bacteroidales; family Tannerellaceae; genus Tannerella. The sequence continues at coordinate 1,041 of JAISUI010000002.1, forward strand.
ACACTATTCCGGCAACAATAAACGCCGCAACAAAAGCAAATTCGCGCCTGGTGCGTCTCGGTGACATATATTTCGTATTGATAAGCGAAATCATGGCAAACATGAAAAAGAACGCCTGCGCCGAAGCGATAACCAGCGTTACCATTCGGAATAGCAAGGCATTATCGTAGGTGTCGGAGGATTGGCGTTCCAAACATTCCAGAATGTTTATCACTCCGAAAAACAGGTAAGTAAAAGCCACTGCTTTCGATGCGCGGCGGTAAGCCGCCAACTTCGGGTTGTCGTAAACTCGCAGGAACAGGCACAGCAGCCCCATCGCAAACAGGGCGACGGAGAGCGCCAACAGGCTGATAATATATGCGTTTTCAATCATCGTATGTATATTTTTTGATGTCTTTGTAACTTCGTGTCGTCGTGTTGAAAAAGGCACTAAAAAACCACGTAACCATTTGATTTACAGATATTTCGGGGGGGGGGTGAATCCCTGAATACGCGATAATTGTGTGCCGTACGGACGTCGTAGAGACGTGACATGCCGCGTCTCTACATTGCGAAACGTAATGCGTTGCGGAGACGTTGCGTGCAAGGTCTCTACGGCGGCGGTCGTTATGTTAATACGGCTGTTCATAAAAATAAAAACACAATTTGACTGCAAATATACGAACTTAATTTTTACATTGAGTCGCGAAACAGCATTTTTTTATTCCTTGGATGATGTTCTATGATTTCTTTCCTCAAAAATTCGCGGTCAAGATGCGTATAAAGTTCGGTAGTAGTGATTTTTTCATGGCCGAGCATCAGTTGGATGGCACGCAGGTTCGCACCGCCTTCCAGCAAATGGGTGGCAAAGGAATGGCGGAACGTATGCGGGCTGACCGTTTTTTTTATGCCCGCTAAAGCCGCATGTGTTTTAATGAGTTCAAACACCATGACTCGCGACAGTTTCGCGCCCCGCCGATTCAGGAAAAGCGTGTCTTCAAATCCTTTCTGCACATTTATATGTTGTCTGTCAATTAGATAATTATTTATTTCGTGCAAGGCGATTTGCGATATAGGCACTAACCGCTGTTTGTTCCCCTTTCCGGAGACTTTGATAAATTCTTCCTCAAAATACACGTCCGAATATTTCAGGTTGATTAATTCCGAAACCCTTAATCCGCAGCTGTACAGCACTTCCAGCATGGCTCGGTTGCGATGGCCGGCAGGAATGGATAAATCTATCGTATCAAGGAGCCGGTTAATTTCTTCAACGCCCAATACTTCAGGCAGTTTCATGCCTATTTTAGGCGCTTCAAGGTTTTCAGTCGGATCGCTGCCGGTTAAATAGCCTTCCAGCTTCAGGAAACGATAGAACGACTTGATGCCGGAAACAATTCTTGCCTGCGAGCGGGCGGAAATGCCCATGTCGCGCAGTTGCGCCATGAAGTGCTGCAGGTCGGAGTAGGTGATTTTCGTGTCCGTCAGTCCTTCGCCGTCCATGTAGTCGAGCAATTTTTTTACATCGTCGCAATATGCTTCTACGGTGTTTGGCGACAATCCTTTCTCCAAACGCAACCATATCAGATATTTATCTATATGTTTATTTTCTTTTTTCTCCATATCGTTCTCAAAAATAAAAAAAAGCATTACTTTTGTATGAAAATTCAGCGCACAGAATGCGCAAGTCCGTAGCAAAAGTAATCATAAAAGAGGACAAAAATGAAAAAAATCGAAATTATTAACGGTCCCAACCTGAATCTTTTGGGAAAAAGGGAACCTTCTGTCTATGGAAATACGGCTTTTGAAACCTGTTTGGAAACGCTCAGAGCATCCTATCCGGAGTGTGATATCGCTTATTTTCAAAGCAATATAGAAGGCGAACTGATTAACAGGATTCATGAAGCGGGTTTCGCGTCGGATGGAATTATCCTGAATGCCGGCGCTTATACGCATACGTCGGTGGCATTGCATGATGCGATTAAAGCCGTGCCTGCACCGGTAGTGGAAGTGCACATTTCTAATGTTCACGCTCGCGAGGAATTCCGTCACCGATCGTATATTTCGGCGGCCTGTAAAGGCGTTATTGCCGGTTTCGGCATGGATTCCTATCGTTTGGCGCTGGAAGCGTTGATTAAATAAAGTTTTTCCGTATGTCGGACGAGATAGAAGCGTATATCCATGCTCATATAGATGAGGAAGGTCCCGGATTGGCCGGATTGAGGCGGGAAGCATACGTTCGGTTGCTTCGTCCGCGCATGGTGGCCGGTCATTTGCAGGGACGATTGCTGAAAATGCTGTGTCGCCTGATGCGTCCCCGGCGGGTATTGGAAATAGGCACCTACACGGCATACGCAACGTTGTGTATGGCCGAAGGTCTGGAAGAAAACGCTTTGATTCATACGGTAGAGATTAATGACGAAATGGAGCCGTTTGTCCGAGCGGCATTGGAACAGTCGCCCGATAGTCATAAGGTCCGGGTGCATTGGGGCGATGTGAGGGAAATCCTGCCGTCGCTGGGCGAAACGTTTGATATGGTGTATATTGATGCGGACAAACGTGAATATTGCGAGTATTATGAGCTGGTTTTCCCTTATGTGCGAACGGGCGGATTGATCCTGGCAGACAATACGTTGTGGTCAGGGAAGGTGATCGAAAACAATCCTCCTTCCGATCGTCATACGCAAGGCATTCAGGATTTTAACCGAAAAATAAAAGAAGATCCACGCGTAGAAAAAGTGATTTTGCCGTTACGCGACGGATTGACAATGATATATAAAAAGAAATGAGATAAAAAAGAAAAATATGGACGAAAAAAGAATAAACAGGATAGCGAGGTTGCTGCAGAAGGAATTGAGCGACCTTTTCCTGAAACAAACGAAAGAGATGCCCGGTACATTGGTATCGGTGAGCATTGTGCGGGTTAGCCCCGACCTGAGTATAGCGAAGGCTTACTTGAGTATTTTCCCGTCTGAAAAGGCGGAAGAGATGTTGTCGGCGATAGAAATGAACAGTAAAACGATCAGGTATGACTTGGGTCAGCGCGTGCGCAACCAACTGCGTAAAATACCGGAACTCAGTTTTTACCTTGATGATTCGCTGGATTATGTTGAACATATTGATAAACTGCTGAAAAGTAATAACGTTTGAAACTTTCATTCTACATAGCCCTGCGCTATCTGTTCGCAAAAAAATCGCATAATGCGATCAATATCATTTCCATGATATCGGTGTGCAGTGTAGCCATAGCCACGATTGCATTAGTCTGTGTATTATCGGTTTTTAACGGTTTCAAGGAGTTGGTTGCTTCTATGTTTGTCAATTTTGATCCGGAACTGAAAATCATTCCGGCTACAGGCAAAGTCTTTGACCCCGGAACGGAATCGGTCAGGAATGCGCTTGCCATGCCGGAAATTGCACAATCGGCCGAGACATTGCAGGATAATGTGCTGGTGCGCTATAACGGGCAACAGGTCATAGCGTTGGCGAAAGGCGTAAGCGAATCGTTCCGTGAGATGGCTCATATTGATTCCCTGGTCATTGACGGACGGTTTGTTCTGCAGGAAGGCGAAACATCTTATGCGTCGCTTGGCATTGGCTTAGCTTCGTCGCTTGGTGTCAATGCCGGATTTGTTTATCCGATGGAAATATATGCGCCTAAACGGGATGAGAAAATCAATTTGTCCAACCCCGCCACGGCATTTCAATTGGAATATGCTTTTATCGGGAGCGTGTTCAGCGTAAATCAGCCGGTCTATGACGAAAATACAATGATACTGCCTGTTCAGTTGGTACGCAATCTATTGCATTATGACAAAGAGGTTTCCGCCATCGAACTGAAATTACATCCGCAGGCGAATGTAAATGCGGCGCGGAAACGGATTCAGGCGGCGCTTGGCGATGGATTTAAGGTGCAAGACCGGTATGAACAGCAGGAAGTTGGATACAAAATGATGCAAGTGGAAAAATGGGTGACGTTCCTGATCCTGGTGTTTATTCTGACGATTGCTTTGTTTAATGTGGTAAGTTCGTTGTCTATGTTAATGATTGAAAAACAGAATGATGTGCAGATGTTGCGCAGTATGGGCGCCGACGACCGGTTGATTCGTCGCATATTCCTTTTCGAAGGGTGTATGATTCCGGCCTTAGGCGCTTTGGTCGGAGTGGTTATTGGGCTGATATTATGCTTGTTGCAGCAGTATTTCGGGCTTCTGAAATTAGGCGATACGGCGGGAATGTTCATGAGCGATGACTATCCTGTTCGCGTTGTTTTTTCGGATATTTTGGTGATTTTCGCAACGGTTTTGGGGATTGGGGCGTTGGCGTCATGGTATCCGGTGCGTTATTTGGGAAAGAAATGGTTGAAAAAAGAACGGATGATCCTGCTTCTTTTGCCTTGTCTTTTATGGAGTTGCGCCGGTAATCAGTCGCAGGAACGGAGTGTCGCAGTGACAATTGCCCCGCAACGTTATTTTGCCGGTAAAATAGCGGGCGATCAATTTGATATTCATGTGGTTGTTCCTTCCGGACAAAGCCCGGAAACATACGATCCGGCGCCTCACGAGATGATTCGTTTGGCGCGAAGCAGGGCTTATTTCATGATTGGCCGCATCGGGTTTGAACAGGCATACATCGGTACGATCCGGAAAAACAATCCTCATTTGCAGATTTTTGATCTTTCCGAAGGCGTGAAGTGGCTGGGCGGCGAACATGCAAGCAGGGTACATTCGTCCACCCATTCTCATCAGGCTACCGATCCTCACATCTGGTGTTCTACCGGTATAGCCCGCATCATTGCACAAAACACGTTGAAAGCGTTCATAAGCCTTGACTCGGAACATGAATCTGTTTATATGGATAATTACCAGGAACTTATAGGAGAAATTGATCGCACGGAAAAGTCCCTTCATGCCATGCTGGATACACTTACCGTCAGGACGTTCATCATTTATCATCCTACGCTTACCTATTTTGCGGATGAGTTTCAACTGTCCCAGTTAGCCATTGAAAATGACGGGAAAGAGCCTTCGGCCGCTTCGATGAAAGAGTTGATTGACGAGGCGAAAAAGGACTGTGTCCGGGTAGTCTTCATTCAGGAAGAATTTGACCGCAAACATGCCGAACAATTGGCTGCGGAAATCGGGGCGCGGACAGTTACCATCCAACCCTTAGATAGTGCTTGGGACAAACAAATGCTTCAGATTGCCAACGAACTAATTACTGTCAAATGAAGGATAAGCGTATAGAAATAAGCCATGTATCAGTATCCTACGGAACCAAAACCGTTTTGAGGGATGTTTCGTTTTGCCTCCGGGAAGATGATTTTCTGGGGGTTATAGGCCCGAATGGCGGAGGAAAAACAACCTTGTTGAAAGTCATTCTCGAACTTGTCAAACCGTCGGAAGGAAGCGTCACTTTTTACAGGAATGGTCAAAAAACGCCTTCACTCAAATTCGGTTATCTCCCGCAAATCAACAAGATAGACAAGCAGTTTCCTGTTTCGGTCTATGAAGTAGTGGCATCCGGTTTGATGGCGGAAAAGCGGATAGGCAGGCGTTTTACCGCCGAACAGCGCAGGCAAACGGATGAAGTTATTGCACAAATGGGATTGGAACATTTGGCCGGAACGCCTGTCGGGCGACTTTCCGGCGGTGAGTTGCAACGCGCTTTACTGGGACGCTCCATGATTTCCCGGCCGGAAATACTAATTCTCGACGAACCGAATACGTATGTAGATAAATGGTTTGAGGTAAGGCTCTACGAACTGCTCGCTGAAATCAACCGGACTACGGCGATCATTCTCGTCTCCCACGACGTGGGAACCATCCTCCCGATAGTTAAAAATATCGTATGCGTAAACGAATCCCTGCATTACCATCCGGGTAATGACTTGACGTCGGAATGGTTGGATGAATACTACCATTGTCCGATAGAACTGATCGGCCACGGGGATTTCCCGCACCGGATATTGAAAAAACATGATGAATCCTGAAAATGCCGGCATGATGGAACGATACGATGCAGTCATTATTGGCGCCGGTTTAGGCGGGTTACAATGCGGTTTTATTCTTGCAAAAAACGGAATGAAAGTGTGCATTGTGGAGAAAAACTCTAAAATCGGCGGTTGTTTGCAGACTTTCCGGCGAAATGACAGCTTCTTTGACACCGGATTCCATTACGTCGGCGGGCTGGGCGAAGGCGAACCGCTGCATCGTTTGTTTCGTTATTTCGGGCTGCTTGATTTGCCATGGCATCCGTTAGACCGTGAAGCGTATGATGAGGTCGTTATAGGCAATCAACATTTTTTTTTCGCCAATGGATATGAGCGTTTTATCGAGAGATTAGTTGAGCCGTTCCCGGCGCAACGTAAAAACCTGATGAATTATACTTCGTTTTTGAAAGAGGTCGGCGAACATCTTTTTGAGCCGTTTGCGACGGGCTACAGCCAGGATGCATACACGTTTTCGCTGTTTGCCCGTTCGGCGTATGAGTTTATGAATGAGATGATTGATGATCCGCTGTTGCGGAAAGTCCTTTCGGGCGCGTCTCTAAAGATGGAACTGAATGCCGCAACCCTTCCGCTCTATACCTTTGCCCAGATCAATCATTCCTTTATGCAAAGCGCATGGAGGCTGCAGGGCGGTGGCATGCAAATTGCAGAAAGCCTTGCGCGCCAAATCCGGGGGATGGGTGGCGAAATACGCACCGGCGCGGCAGTCACCCGCCTGACGGAGTCCAACGGACGGCTGGCCGAAGTGGAAATTAACGGGGAAGAAAGAATCGCCGGCGACTGGGTCATCTCCGATGTGCATCCCGCCCATACATTGTCGCTGATAGACGAAACGAAGCGCCTCCGCCCTGTTTATCGGAAACGAATTGCTTCGCTATCCAACACCTTCGGGATGTTTACCGTCCAACTCCGCCTGAAACCCGGCTATGTGCCCTATCTCAACCGAAATGTGTATATCCATCGGCAGGAGACGGATCTGTGGCGTTTTGCGCCGGAACAGCCGTTGTCGAGTGTCCTTGTCAGTTGTTATGTCCCTGAAACGAAGGATGGCTACGCTCAACAGATGGACTTGCTTGCGCCTGTGGACTGGAACAGGATGGCCGAATGGAAAGCGAAACCTGCGGGTCGTCGGGGAAAAGCCTACGACGCCTTGAAAACAGCTCTTGCGCAGGAATGTATAGGTCTTGCAGCCCGCCATATTCCCGGATTGCGCGACGGCATTTCCGAAATATATACCAGTACGCCGCTAACGTATGCCCACTATACGAATACGGTTGAAGGCTCGGCTTATGGGATTAGAAAAGACTGTGAGCGACCGGAATATACCGTTCTCACGCCGCGTACGCCTGTCCCTAATTTGCTCTTGACGGGGCAAAACTTGAACTTGCACGGGGTTTTGGGCGTATCGGTCACTTCTTTTTTGACGTGCGCCGAAATACTCGGCAGAGAAACCGCAATAAAAGATTTACATATTTAATATAATATATTTATAATCTACTCTTGCGTTTTCAACTCCGGATAGCTGATGCGCGTGTGATACATGGACTTGAGTTTCTCAACAAAGGCAGTTTTGATGACTTCGACGTCATGGAATGTCAGGGGCGTATTCCGCAGCAGACCTTCTGCAATTTGTCCGTCAATAATTTTGTCTGTCAGTGTTCGGAGCGATTCTTCCGTGTATTCGTTCAGGCTGCGGGAGGCCGCTTCGACGGAGTCGGCCATCATCAGGATGCCGGTTTCTTTCGTGAACGGGTTCGGTCCGGGATAAGTAAACAGTTCTTCATTTATCGGCTGGTCAGGAAAGGCGTTGCGGAAGGAGGTGTAGAAATATTTTGTTTTTCCGCATCCGTGATGCGTCCGGATAAAATCAATGATAATCTTGGGAAGTCCGGCTTTCTCAGCCATTTTTACACCTTCGGTCACATGGCTGATGATGATTTGGGCGCTCTCTTCAAACGACAGTTCCTGGTGCGGATTGACGCCGCCTTTCTGATTTTCCGTAAAAAATGTCGGATGCGCCATTTTGCCGATGTCGTGATAGAGGGCGCCGGTACGGATCAATTGCGTATTGGCCTTGATGCGGGCGGCTGCCTCGGAAGCAAGGATGGACATTTGCAGCGAATGTTGAAAGGTGCCCGGGCAGGTCTCCGACAGTTTTTTCAGGATTGGCGTGTTGATATTTGAAAGTTCCACCAGCGTGATGGACGAAGTATATCCAAACACCTTTTCCAGCAAATAGATGAATACGTAAGAGAGCATGGACAGGATGAAGTTCAGGCCAAAGAAAAGTAACATCGTCCACTTGACTTTGTTGAGGTCGCCTTCCTGATACAGCGCCAGGCAAAGGTAACATACCGTGTAAGTAATGAAAATGAAGAACGTACAGCGCAGTAACTGCGATCGTTGCGTCAATTCTTTCAGACTGAAGAGAACTACGATGCCGATAATGATTTGCAGCAAAAGAAATTCATAAGGAAACGGCGCCACTAACGAGCATAGCATAACCGTTATCAAGTGAGTAATCAGGGCTTTATGTGAATCGAAAAAGACACGCACCATAATCGGCACAATAGCTAAGGGCAGGACATAGATATTAATGATCGCATATTGTGTGCATATCTCCGACAGGAGGCAGAACGTCAGGATGCCGGAGAGGGTGAAAATGAGGTTGCGCCGGTTGTAGAAAATATCGGGGCAAAAGGTAGCGATATAGAAGCCGCCGCAGAACATAATCCCGAAAATCAGAATCCATTCGCCAAACCAGACCATATTTTGCCGCTGGGCGCCGCCGGTTTTGGTTTCGTGGATGACTTTCAGTGAGCGCAATACTCTATAGGTTTGGTGGTCAATGATTTCCCCTCTGTCCACAATCCGTTCGCCGGCTTGCACAATGCCGACGGAAAGAGCTATATTCTGGAGTTGTTCGTTCAGGATTTTGTCGGATATATCCTTGTCATACTGGACATTTTCTGTCAGGTAGCGATTGATATTGTACGTTTTCAGGATTTGTTTGTCCAAACGGGCGGGGGCATTGTCAATAATGGATTCGTAGGCTGTTTTGACGGTGTAAAGGTCGGCTACGTTTTTCGTTCCGGCGACGTTGTTTTTTAGCAGAGAAATCGTTTGTTTGCCTTCTTTTTTCAGGTTTTCAAGTTGTTGAACAGGGATAATGCCTTTTTCATACACCCGTTTCAATTGAGTTTCAATATAGATGACGTATTCATCCGGATAGGACGAACCTTCTTCGGATGAGGGATAGTCGGCCTGCAATAATTCGGTTTGTTTTGCTATGGCCGCCATATCTATCTGGTAATAAGGCTGAAACATGCGTTTCATGCTGTCTTTTTCAGCCTTGATTTCGTCGTCTGTTTTGTAGATAGGCACATTTATCGGCGCCATCAGCGTTTCATAACGCCATGGCTTTCCCTCATTGAACTGGAAAAGGAATTTTCCTTCATGCGGAAAAAAATAGACAATCAGTATTGTCGTAACGACAAAGCAGATAATGGGTTGCAGTACTTTTTTTTTCGATTCCATACAAGTTTTAATTATGTAATAATTATATTTTCAATTCTCATTAAAAACTGCACAAACGCTAATTTTTCGGGCGAAATATACGCAAAAAAGTTCAGAGATGAAAAAAAAATGCTACTTTTGTGGCCGAATAAAAACAGGATGGCGATATGGCATCCCGTATGCGGTTAATTTTTAGTTTGATATGGTTAGAGTACGTTTTGCACCCAGTCCTACGGGGCCGCTTCACATTGGAGGCGTCCGTACGGCGTTGTACAATTATTTATTTGCCAGCCAACACGGCGGGAAGATGATTTTGCGGATAGAAGATACGGATACCCAGCGTTTTGTGCCTGGTGCCGAAGAATATATTATTGAATCGTTCCGCTGGTTGGGGATTCCGTTCGATGAAGGTGCAGGTTATGGCGGCGACTACGGCCCCTATCGCCAGAGCGAGCGGAGAGGTATTTACAGGCAGTACGTAGATCGGTTGCTGGACGACGGGCGGGCTTATCTCGCATTCGATACGCCCGAAGAATTGGAACTCAAGAGGAAAGAAATACCTAATTTTCAATACGATGCATCTACCCGTTTGCAAATGCGTAATTCATTGACATTGCGGAAGGAAGAAACGGAAGCGTTGCTGCGTGACGGTCATCGTTACGTGGTGCGTATCAAAGTGGAGCCGGATGAAGATATCGTCGTAAATGATTTGATTCGAGGCGAGGTAGTCTTCCATTCGTCCGTCGTTGACGACAAGGTGCTGTATAAATCATCCGACCATTTGCCTACCTATCATTTGGCCAACATCGTGGATGATCACCTGATGGAGATTACCCATGTGATTCGTGGCGAGGAGTGGCTGTCGAGTGCGCCGCTTCACGTATTGCTGTATCGCTCATTGGGATGGGAAGCGACGATGCCCTCGTTTGCGCATCTTCCTTTGCTGTTGAAACCCGAAGGCGGCGGCAAACTGAGCAAGCGCGACGGCGACCGGCTGGGATTTCCCGTCTTTCCGCTCGAATGGACAGACCCGAAAAGCGGCGAAGTATCGTCCGGCTATCGCGAGAGCGGCTACCTGCCGGAGGCTGTAGTGAATTTCCTGGCATTGCTCGGCTGGAATCCGGGCGACGACAGGGAAGTGATGTCCATGCAGGAACTGATTGACAGTTTTGACCTCGGACGGTGCAGCAAAAGCGGCGCGAAATTTGACTATGAGAAAGGAAAATGGTTCAACCACCAATACATACAGAAGCGGGACAATCGCGATCTTGCAGTCATGTTTATGCCCGTTCTGGAAAGCCATGGCGTAAATGCTGATGCGGATTACGTGGAGAAAATCGTCGGACTGATGAAGGAACGCGCTAATTTTATTCCCGAATTGTGGAATCATACCTATTTCTTCTTTGTCGCCCCGACTGTTTACGACGAAAAAACGCGCGCCAAACGCTGGAAACCCGAAAGCGCCGTGCAACTGACGGAGTTAATGGATGTTTTACGCATCCGTGAGCCGTTCGACGTGGAAGGTACGGAAGAATACGTCAAAGCGTGGATTGAAAAGAAAGGATACCGTCTGGGCGATGTCATGAACGCTCTCCGACTGGCGCTGGTAGGCGAGGGGATAGGCCCTCAAATATTCCATATCACCGAAGCTATCGGCAAAGAAGAAACACTTCGGCGGATTCAACGGGCTATAGATGTAATGCAATGATTATGAGATTTGTATATACAATAGTGCTGCATTTATACGCTTTCTCTGTGGAGATGGCCTCTTTTCTGAGCGGGAAAGCGCGGATGACGCGCCTTGGACAGTGGCATACTAATGGAATCCTGCGTGATAAAATTGACAAAAAAGCGAAATACATCTGGTTTCATGCCGCCTCACTGGGCGAATTTGAACAGGGACGTCCCTTGATGGAACTGATACGCAAACGATATCCTCAATACAAAATACTGCTGACTTTTTTCTCGCCTTCGGGCTACGAAGTCCGCAAAAACTACGACGGCGCGGATGTGATATGCTATCTTCCGTTCGACACGCCCTACAAAGTGAATAAATTCCTGAACCTCTCGAATCCGGTCATGGCGATTTTTATCAAGTACGAGTTCTGGCTCAATTACCTGACCGAACTGAAACGGCGGAAAATCCCCGTTTACCTCATTTCGGCTATCTTTCGCAGGGATCAGTTGTTTTTCAGATGGTACGGGCAATGGTACCGGAGTGCATTGTTCTGTTTCAATCACTTGTTTGTACAGGACGAAAATTCGGCGCAAATCCTGGCGGAATATGGCGTGCATAACGTCAGCGTATGCGGCGATACCCGTTTTGACCGCGTGATGGAAGTCCGACGGCAGGCTCGTAAAATAACTGTTATTGAGGAATTTGCAGGAAAAGATCAAAAGGTGATCTTAGTGGCGGGCAGTACATGGCCGCAGGACGAAGATATCCTTTTGTCCTATTTCAATACCCACCCGCAAGTCAAACTGATCATTGCGCCGCACGAGATTCACCGGTCGCACTTGATGTCCATTGAATCGAAACTGCAACGCCCGTCAATCCGCCTGTCCGAAACAAACGAACAATCCCTTTTTGACAAAGATTGCCTGATTATAGACAGTTTCGGGATGCTTTCATCCATCTACCGCTACGGACATATCGCCTACATCGGCGGCGGTTTCGGCAAAGGCATTCACAACACGCTCGAAGCGGCTGTCTATGGCCTTCCGGTGCTGTTCGGGCCGAAATATCATAAATTCAGGGAAGCCAAAGACCTGATACGGATCGGCGGCGGTTTTTCCGTGCAGGACGAAGACGATTTTATCAACCGGATAGACATGCTCGTTGCGGAGCCTGCCCTGCGGCGACAAACAGGCCGTATTGTCAGCGATTACGTGAAACAAAACAGCAATGTATCCCTTAAAATCCTGGCGCAAATCCCTTTTGAAGAGCCGGCAACGCCGAATGTACCGGGTTTTAGCGAACAATGATTTTCCGCGTTGTGCCGTTGCCTGCCACCGCGATATAGATCCCTGCCGGTAGCGGAATAACCGTTTCACCGGGGCTAAGCGTCAGTTGTTTATGCAGGGCGCCCATGAGATTGTACAGGCGCAAAAGCGTTGGCTCGAATGTGCGTACATACAGGGTTTTGCCGGATGACCATATCTCCATGCCGTTTCCGGGCGTTTCGTTTCCGGTCGAAGTCCCGATGGTGATGGAAATAGTCAATTCGGTTGTGACGCCGCGGATTTTTACCTGAAGGGCGTTATTGGACAGCGTATCATACAGGATACCGGCATCTATCGAAGGATGTCCCGTTGTAATCTTTATGCTGTCAATCGAATAGCCGGCTAAGGGATAAACCGTAAACGTGAAGATATCCGACCTCGACACTTGATACGTCCCCGGCGTCGGACTGATCAGGGCGCCTGTCACGGCCGGCAATACTACATTCCGTTTAATAACCGATATAATTTTGCTGACTGAAAATTTGACGCCAATAGCCAGTTCCCATCCTTCCATGCTGCTGATACGGATGGTATCCTCATAAATACCCGGTGGCAGGTCGTTTTTCGGATTGATCCGGAGGCTGTCGCTGTCGCCGGAATCTATATACGTCCGACCGCTTAACAGGCTGCTTGTTTCAAACCCTGTTCCCGAGTCGGCTGTAATCGTTATGTCGGTTTGCCGGATGGCAGCATTGTTAAATATCACAAACGTCTGGGGGGCAATTTCTGTATAGGTTTCGTTTACAATGCCGAAATCCCTTGACGCCGGAACGAGTGGGGGAGATACGATGATAAAGGAACCAAGCGAAAGATTGCCGGCAGCCGTATAGCAAAGCCCTTCGGCTATGTCCACGGTGATGTTATACGTATCCTTCTCAAAGGGAGGTATCGGATTGTTGTTGTAATTCACCGTAACGGCGCCCAGACCTGTTGCGGCGGTTGTTTGAATGGCGACCGTTTTCTGCAAACCGTCGTATATGGCGATGGCCGGCGAGAATGAGAACATGGCAACTGTTGGCGTTGCCTTGGCCACGGCGCCCGTAGCTGCCGAAGTGACGCTGTCCGCCAGATTGGTTGCTTTTACCGTAACGGTGATTATTGCAAACAAATCGGCTGGAGCGATGCGATAGATCGAATCCGTTGCGCCGTCAATAGCCTGTCCGTTCCGTTTCCACTGGTACATGACAGAATCTATGGGAGTGCCGGCAGGTGTGGAAGTTAATCCGCTTCGGTCGGCTCTTAATACATTATTATATATTGCATTTCCTGCGATAGCTACTGTTCCCGCCAAAGAAGCCAAAGAGGCGGATCCCGTCAGCGCGCGCGCCCCGACTGCATAATTCGTTGTGCCAAGGCGGCTGAGACCGGTTATGTCGCTTTTGAGGGTATCGGCAGGCGCCACAGCGGCATTATCGTCCATGTCTTTCCACGACAGGCCGTCGGACGAATAAACCCAGGTTGTGCCTGTATATCCTGCCAATGCGCCGCCTGTTGCCGCCGGCCCGTCGGGTTTGATGGCGGTTGCTGTATTGTAAGGCGTTGTTACAATGGAAAATATATCTTCTGCTTGGGCATACCGGTTACTTGGGTGGGGCATCGGCGGAGTTTCATATATACAGTATCGCAATTCTGTAGTTGAAGAACTGCCAATAATATCTTCCTTGCTGCTATCTCTGAAATTGCCTGCAAAAATGCTGTTTATGCCGATAAGAGAGGCGTTGTTATAAACTGCGCCGCCATTACCGGACGATTTGTTGCCGGTCAAGGTCGCATTGACAATGGAAACGGCGCCTGCATTATAAATCGCACCGCCATGACCGGACGCAGTGTTGGCGGTCAGGATGGAGTTGCTGATGGTCAGTGTGCCGCTGTTAATGATGGCGCCGCCGTTGCCTGCAGTAGCCGTGTTTCCTGACAGGATGGAACGGGTGATGAACAGCGTGCCTGCGTTGTAAATAGCGCCACCGCCGGATGCAGAAGACCCTCCGCTAAGCGTCAGGTTATCAATTGATACCGTTGTGCCGGGCGAAATATATAACAGTCGGTTGGTTTGGTCGCCTTTGATAGAATCGTTTTGTGACAGGCCTGTTATGACGACAGTGCGGCTGACAGTGTCGGACGCAGTAAGCAGGATGACGCCATCAATACAGACAGTGTCCGGCCCGCCGATTCCACAGGCCGTCCGAAAAGCGGTTGCGGTAGTTACTGTATCCCGGGAAGCGTACATTCCCGCGCTGAAACACAGCATGAACAGGAAAACCGCATAAACGCTTACGCAGGAAATGCGGATATGTTGACTATAATTTTTCATCGCTCCGTTATTTTTTGGTTGATACTGAAGTACAAAGGTAGGATGATTTTTTGAATCCCCGTAAAAATACAGATACTTTAACAATTGGAGAAGCCATAAATTCTTTCATTCCTTCCGGAAACGCATCAAAGCCTGCTTCGTAGCGGGATGGTTGATGCCTTTCGAATGATTCGGGCGAACGTCCGAAAGTCCGCGGATATACCTTTGTTTAGATGTAAAAATGTTAATTCAGAAAAAAAATACGAATTGTTTTTGTGGATTACAGGAATAGTTTATATATTTGCAAGCGATATACGGGCTTTTTTGCATTATTGTCGCCCAAAAAAGGATGGATTTTGACATTTTGATAGAAATATAGCCCGTAAAGCGCCATTTTGGTATTATAGTCCGGTTTATTTAAGCAAATCGCATTTAGATTAGCAAAAAGGCTGTTATCCAGGTTTTTAAAAGCTTATTGTGAGTGATATTATTGATAAATAAATAGATGTGAAACTAAATTTTGATTTACTTATGGCAACAATGAAAGAATGTAGGAAATATTTTCCTAAAAGGCTTTTGTGCTTCTTTTTGACAGGACTCCTATTGTCCTGTATCGGAAGCAGTTATGTGTGGGCAAACGACAATCCGGGGGACAGAGACGGCGTCCAGCAGTCCAGAACCGTTTCGGGTACAGTCGTGGATAAAACGGGCGAACCGCTGATTGGGGCAAATGTCCTGGTCAAGGGAACAAACAACGGGACGATTACAGACATAGATGGGCGCTTCGTGCTGAACGGAGTGAACAATGGCGCTGTGATTCAAGTGTCGTTTATCGGATACCTGACGCAGGAAATTACGTTCAATGGACAGGGAAGCCTGCAGGTGACGCTTATTGAAGATTCGCAACTCATTGATGAAGTGGTCGTTACTGCCATGGGCATCAAAAAAGAGAAGAAAGCTCTTGGATATGCTGTGCAGGACATCAGCGCCGGGGAACTGATGAAAAACAAAACCGCTAACCCGTTGAACTCATTGCAGGGCAAGATTGCCGGTGTGAATATCACACAAAGTTCTGGCTCGGCAGGAGCGGGAGCGCAGATTATCCTTCGAGGCGGAACTTCGCTTGAGCGTGACAATCAGCCGGTTTTTGTGGTGGACGGGATTATTTATGACAACTCCACTTCTGTTATCGGCAATACGGCATTTGACGGAATGTCGGGAACGGCTACCTCAAACAGCAACCGTGTGATGGACGTCAATCCCGAAGATATTGAAAATATCTCCGTCTTGAAAGGCCCTGCTGCAGCTGCACTTTATGGTTCCCGCGCTGCAAATGGCGTCGTAATCATTACAACCAAGAAAGGACAGGATGGAGTAACTTCCGTGGACTTCAGCTCAAAAGTCAGTACTATCTGGGCTAACCGTTTGCCCGAACAACAGAGCAAATACAAACGCGGCGTGAGAAGCACAGACGGAAATCTTGACCCGTCGAGTTATACGTATAATTCATGGGGTGATCCGATTGGCAGCGAAAAGATTTACAACAATATCGAAGACTTTTTCCAAAATGGAACCGTATGGGACAATACCGTAAGTCTGTCTTCCGGTAATAAAAACGGTTCCCTTTACGTGTCGCTTTCGCGTTTTGACCAGGAAGGAATTATCCCAACGACCGGTTATGATAAAACTACGTTTCGTGTTAATGCCGACCAAAAGTACGGACGACTGACGCTCAGCGCAGGTGCAGCCTATTCTCAGGCAAATACCGATAAAACGCTGACAAGTTCGGGACTTTACGGAGCCGGCGGAAATGGTACGATGAGTTCCGTGTATCGTTGGGCAAGAAATGACGACATGAAATATTATCTGAACGAAGACGGCTCTAAATACCGTATATATCCGGACAGGGCATTAGGTCAGCTGGTTGAAAATCCTTACTGGATCATCAACAAAAACAAAATGACCGACAACACGAACCGTTTTACAGGTAATGCAAGCGCCGACTTCAAGATAACAGACTGGTGGAATGTAACTTATCGTGCAGGTATTGATAATTATACAACGGGAAACTTTAACATGCTGGCGCCCGGCGGCGAATACACCAAATCAGGTTATTCACAAGGTATGTTGAGTGAAAACGAATTGAAATATCAGTATCTTTCTTCCAACCTGATGATGAATTTCAGTAAAAAATTTGGTGATTTCGACTTGGGATTATTGTTGGGATGGAGCGAAGAAGAAACCAAAAAAGAATGGAACTACCGGATGGGAACCATCTTCCCGATGCCTGAAATACCAAGTTTCAGCACCATTGTAGATTCAAACGAAAAATTAACTCAATCACATTCAACCGACCGGATGCGCAGTTTCTACGGTGAGTTCCGGGTGGCTTATAAAAGTATCGCTTATCTGAATGCAACGTTGAGAAATGATAAATCCTCTACGCTCTATTCGCCGGTAACCGGTGATGCAAATGCTTCTTATATGTATCCTTCTATTGGCGGAAGTTTTATTTTTACCGAATTAATACCCAAAAGCGACCTGCTTACATTTGGAAAAGTCAGGGCGTCGTGGGCGCAGGTAGGTAAAGCGACTTCGCCTTACGTTACCGACACGCCATTATGGGCGTTCCAGAATTTTGTAGGCGACAAAACGGGTACTTCCAACCAGTGGTACAGGGGAAATCCATACTTGAAACCCGAAACGACGGAATCCATCGAGTTAGGTCTGGAAATGCGTTTCCTGAACGGGCGGATAGGTTTTGATTATGTTTATTATGCCAATAAATCATTGAATAATATTGTCAACCCGCGTACCAGCCAGGCGACAGGCTATATTTTGAACTATGTAAATATCTCGGAGGTCAATAATAAAGGTATGGAACTCTCTATCACCGGCCAGCCCGTAAAAACAAAAGACTTTGTATGGGAAGCCATGTTGAACGTTTCAGGCAACCGCGGTACAATAGGCAAATTGATGGAAGGTGTTCCTATTCTGTATGTAACTGATGTTCAGGTGGGTAATGCCAAGGCCGCTTCGTTTGAGTATGGTAATTTTATGGCTATTTCCGGTTCGCAATGGAGTCGCACCGACGATGGCAAAGTGATTTTGAATCAATGGGGAATGCCGACTTCCGATGGTTTGACCACCTATGAAATCGGTAACCGTGAGCCTAAATTCTTTGGAGGCTTCAATAACAGTCTCCAATACAAGGATTTTAATCTTTCATTCCTGTTTGATTTCCGCGTTGGCGGTCATGTGTATAACGGTACGGAATACTGGCTGACCACTACGGGTATGTCAAAAAATACCGAAAATCGCGAATCGCTGACTGTCACGGGTGTTGTAAACACCGGTACAGCCGCCAGTCCGGTATATGAAGATAAAACCTTTACCTTTGATGCGAATCAGGATTATCCCGTCAGCGCAACATCTACGCAAAACGGGAAATACATTATCCAGCAATATTGGAGCGATTATTACGCACGGGAATCCGGTAACTTTATGACAGAAACCAATTGGTTGCGCTTGCGCAGTATTTCGCTCTCATATAACTTGCATCAGAATATCATTAATACATTGAAAGTTGTTAAGGCAGCATCCTTTACGCTCACAGGCACCAATCTTCTTTTGCTGACGAATTATAAAGGCCTGGATCCTGAAGCATCAGCAGCAGGCTCCGGCGTGATCGGTTCCAGTTCGGTGGGTTTTGATTACAACAATGTGCCCGCTACTGCAGGTGTATCTTTTGGTATCAATGTGAAATTTTAAGTAAGTAAAAATCAATCAAAATAATAGATTATGAAACAGATAAATAAATCATTAACAGTTCTTTTGATGACGCTAATGGCGGTTTCCTGTATGGATCTTGACATCAACAGAGACCCGGATAATCCGACGAGTACAACCGGAAGTGTTGCAACGCGCGTGCCTGCCATCCAGTTCTGGATGGGAGGGACTTATGGTGTAAGCGGTTTTTTTGGCGCCTTGGTAAATCAGCAAATCACTTTGCAAAATCGTGGCAGCGACAGATATGGTTCCTTGGCTGAATGGACAGCCGCTAATAATACTGCCGGACTTTATCCTTATCAGGCCTATTTTGTAGGCGCGGCAGGAACATTTTCCGATTTGTATCTGATGGCGGAAAATACAGGCGCTTATCATTACATGGCTGCCGTTAAAGTATTTAGAGCCATGGGATTTATGCTTCTGGCAGATGATTTGGGTGAAATTCCTTATACGGAAGCGCTCGATGCCGCCCATTACCTCAACCCCAAATACGATGACGGGAAAACGGTTTTCAACGGTTGTTTGGCCGAATTGGAAGAAGCCATCGAATTGTTCAAGAAAACGCAGGAACCGGGCGCTACTCCGTTGAGCGAAGGCGACAGCTGGAATGGCGGAGATGTAAACAAGTGGATTAAATTTTGTTATGGCTTGAAAGCCCGCTGGCTGAATAACCTCTCTAAAAAATCCATTTACGATCCCGACGCTATCTTGGCCGCTCTTGCCAATGCGCCTCAAAGCAATGCAGATAATACGGTTATCCACCACGAAAACAAAGAGCCGAATAATACGGACCAGTTATGGGGTGACCCCGTTTATATGTCTTATGTTTGGATCTGGGCTTGTAACTGGAGTCGGGTTTATTTTGTAACGAAGTGGTATGCTGATATTTTGACCAATTTCGACGGAAAAGGAATTGTTGACCCGCGTGCCGACAAACTGATACCTTCGGCTCAGGTTGGTTCGGATAAGCATTGGCAGCGCGCTACCGGCGTTGACATGCAGTCGGATATCCGTATCGGTACTAACTGGGTGCCCCCCGGAACGTATAATCCGGCGACAGGTGAATGGTCGGGCGATCCTTCGGTGATTTCTTTGCATACGACCTCTACGGCGTCAACGTATCAGGATATGGCATCCGATGGTACGATTATCAATTCCGGTACATTCTATGTTCGTCCGGATGCTCCGACACATTTGCTCTGTTATCACGAAATGTGCTTTATCAAAGCGGAAATCTTGTTTAAGAAAGGAGACAGAGCGGGAGCTTTCCAGGCTTATAAAGACGGCATCAAGGCTCACATGGATTTGATGAATGAAAAGTTGAACGAATATGGCGACAGTGATAATATTTCCAAAAAGCCGATGACGGACGAAGCAATTAACAGTTATCTCAGTTCTGCAGCTGTTGGTAGCGCCGAAAATCTGACAATAGGCAAAATCATGACGCAAAAATTTATTGCATTGTCATTCTCGCATCAAAACTGGAATGATATGCGCAGGTTTGACTACAGTCCCGAAGCCTATCTGGGTTGGGCGGAACCCTACGAACGTACCAGCGGAAATAACGATAAAAAGTATATTCCGGACGGAAAGCAATACCGTCGTTTTGGTTGGGTTTCTCACGAAAGGAATTACAATGCGACAAATCTTGGCGCATCCCATCCTCACGCATTATTGGACGATATATTCTCCTATCCTGTGTGGTTCGACAGTCCTACGGATGACTATATTCCTGCTAACTGATTGTATATAAACACATTAAAAAAGACTCCATTGATTTTCAATGGAGTCTTTTTTTGTTTTTGAGCTTTTCTTGATCTTATTCAATAAGAATACGGTTTTTTTGGTGCACGGTGTAACGGTACACGGTTGGACGATCAAATCGTTCGATTTATTTTTCCCTTATTTTAAAAATAAGGGCGAAAAATCGGGCGGGGCGGTCTATTGGCTACTAAGGGCTTAGATATTCAATTTCTCAAAGAAATGGAATATCTGGGTATTGCATACTACGCATGGCGGAGCACAATATGTTGGTAGAAAAATTGCCGGTCTCAATGACGTTGCGCGGGACAAGCCACGCTAATGATTAGCGGGCTTTCATCCCATTGCACGGTTTTTTCAGGTACACGGTTGAACGGTTGAACGGTCAAATCGTGCACCGTCAAACCGTGTACCGTGTACCAAAAAAAACGCAAAGAAGGCCACCCCCCTTCAGGGGCAGCCTTCTCCACATCCATTTTATAATTATAAATTAAGAAATTGTTTTATTCTACCGCAACTTTCGTAGCCTTGCCATCAAGCGTTACGATGTAGAAGCCCGACGGAAGCGCTGTTGCGCTCGTTTCGCCTGCCGCTACTGCAATGCTCTTGATCAGTGCGCCCGAAATGCTGTAAACCTTCACTGCACCGGCTTTTACTGCGCTGACGTACAGCTGTCCTGCGCTGCTCCATACCTTCGCGCCTTCAAGAACCTCGGCCGAAGTGTCGATTTTCACCGTGATGGTGGTCGGCTGCTTGGTGATGTTCTTAACGGTGATCGTGTAGGTGCCGTCCAAGTTTTTAACCGGATCTGCAACGATAGCGCCGTTGTCGGC
>JAISUI010000011.1 GCA_031272155.1 Tannerella sp.
CGGCGTCTGATTTTATCTATCCTTATTTTGTGACGGAATACGAGAATGTCAGGCAGGCGATTGCATCCATGCCGGGGATTTATCGTTTTTCCATAGATGAATTGTTGCGCGATATGGAAAGTCTTCCGTCGCTTGGCATAAACAAGGTGTTGCTGTTTGGCATACCGGCCGATAAGGACGAACGGGGCAGTACGGGCTATTCGCCCGACAATATCATCAGCCGTGCGGTGAGGGCTATCAAGTCGTCTTTTCCGCAAATCACCGTGTTTACGGATGTGTGCCTTTGCGAATATACTTCGCATGGCCATTGCGGATTGCTTCATAATCAGGATGTTGATAATGATTCGACTTTGCCGTTGCTTGCCGAAATGGCGTATCAGCACGCTATTGCAGGGGCGGATTTTGTAGCGCCATCAGCCATGATGGACGGGCAGGTGGAAGCCATCCGCCGGCGGTTGGACGGCGCAGGCTTGAAGACAAAAATCCTCGCTTATTCAGCTAAATATGCGTCGGCTTTCTATGGCCCGTTCCGTGATGCAGCAGATTCGGCGCCTTCATTTGGCGATCGCAAAACCTATCAAATGGATTTTCGTACACGAAATCAGGGATTTGAAGAGATCGCCGCCGATATAGAAGAAGGAGCCGACTGGATTATGGTCAAACCTGCTTTGGCATACTTGGATATGCTCTATCGAGCATCGCAGCAATTTCCTGATTATCCACTTGTTGCTTATCAGGTATCGGGTGAATATGCGATGCTGAAAAATGGCGCTGCGCAGGGATTTTTTAACGAGCGGCGTATCTTTTTGGAGAGCCTTACTGCGATCAAACGGGCAGGGGCGAATTATATTATTTCGTATTATGCAAAAGATTATTTATGCAAAAATTAACTCATCTGAAAGAGCTTGAATCCGAGTCTATTTACGTCGTCCGGGAAGTGGCGGCGCAGTTCGAGAGACCCGTATTACTGTTTTCGGGAGGGAAGGATTCGATAGTGATGGCGCATCTTGCCGCGAAAGCTTTTTATCCCGCGAACATTCCGTTCCCGTTCCTGCATATTGATACAGGACACAATTTTGAGGAAACGTTGCGTTATCGCGATGAATTAGTGGAAAAACTGGGCGTGAAACTGATCGTGGGATCCGTGCAGAAATCTATTGATACAGGCAGAGTTATGGAAGAAAAAGGTATTAATGCAAGCCGCAATACACTGCAAACTGTCACTCTGCTTGATACGCTCGAAAAATACAAGTTTGACGCCGCTTTGGGAGGCGCCCGTCGGGATGAAGAGAAAGCGCGCGCCAAGGAACGTTTCTTCTCGCATCGCGACGAGTTTGGGCAATGGGATCCCAAGAATCAACGCCCCGAACTGTGGAATATCTTCAACGGGAAAAAGCATCTTGGGGAACATTTTCGCATTTTCCCTCTGAGTAACTGGACGGAAATGGATATCTGGCAATATATTCTGTTTGAGAATATTTCATTGCCAAGCCTTTATTATACTCACGAAAGAGATGTGTTTGAGCGCGACGGGGTTTGGCTGGCTTACTATCCGTTCATGACGCTCAAACCGGATGAAAAAGTTGTTAGAAAGCGCGTTCGTTGCCGCACAATTGGCGATATTACCTGCACGGGAGTGACTATTTCGGAAGCATTTACAGTGGAGGATATTATTAACGAAATAGCCGCTTCAAGAGTAACGGAACGAGGTGGACGGTCGGACGATAAACGTTCGGAAGCGTCTATGGAAGACCGAAAAAAAGAAGGTTATTTTTAAACGTTGAATGAAATGAACGGATATTTGGATATGGAATTGCTGCGATTTACTACGGCAGGAAGTGTGGACGACGGGAAAAGTACACTGATAGGCCGTCTGCTTTACGATAGCAAATCAATTTTTGAAGACCAGTTGGAAGCCGTCAAGGCAGCCAGTGAAAGGCTTGGAAATGACGAGCTTAATCTTGCTCTGCTGACCGACGGTTTACGTGCTGAGCGCGAGCAGGGCATCACGATAGACGTGGCATATCGCTATTTTGCAACGCCCAAGCGCAAATTTATCATTGCCGACACGCCCGGACACATTGAATATACCCGAAACATGGTGACAGGCGCTTCGACAGCCGATGCTGCCATCATCCTTGTGGACGCTCGCAATGGCATTATAGAGCAGACGAAACGCCATTCTTATATTGCCTCTTTGTTGCAATTGGATAGCGTAATCCTTGCTGTGAACAAGATGGATATGGTGGATTTTTCAGAGAAAATATTTGAAAACATCAGATTGGAATATGCTGAAATAGCCGACAAACTGAAGTTAAAAAAAGTTTTTTACATACCAATTTCAGCGCGTGACGGCGATAATGTTGTTCATAAATCCGGCAAAACGCCCTGGTATAGAGGAGAAACCCTGTTGAGTTTGCTTGAAACGCTGCCCATCAGGGAAGGGCTTGAACGTTTGCCTGCGCGTCTGCCTGTCCAATACGTCATCCGTCCGCAAAGCGACCGTTTTCATGATTACAGGGCCTATGCCGGACGTTTGGCCAGTGGCAGTTTCCGTGTAGGCGACAAGGTGACCATCCTTCCTTCACTCACTGAATCAACCATCAAAGCGATTGATGAAGCGGATAAATCTATTGAAGAGGCGTTTGCGCCCCAATCTATTGCTGTTCGTCTGAACGACAATGTGGACGTAAGTCGCGGCAATATGATTGTCAAAAGCAATGAACGTCCTCATCTCAATACTAATATTTCGTTGTTAGTCTGCTGGTTAAATCATCGCCCACTAAGCATCGGCGCAAAATATATCATCCGACACACGACAGATGAAGTGTTTGGTATTGTCAAAGATGTTTATTTCAAAGTGAATATCAATACACTTGAAAATATAATTGGGGATAAATTTGTGAAAATAAACGATATGGCGCATATTTATATTAAAACTTCAAAGCCCTTGAAATATGACTATTATGCGCAAAACCGCACTACCGGCAGTCTGGTTATCATAGATGAAGTGACACATGAAACTGTTGGCGCCGGAATGATTGTCGAATCACTTGAAGAACAGACATTTGCGATATGAGAATAAGCAGTGACGAAATTGACCGTCTGAACAGGGAATGGGACGGCAGGCCGCCTGAAGAAACGCTTCGATATTTTCTGGGCAGATTTGGCAATCGGATTGCGATAGCATCAAGTCTTGGTCCCGAAGACCAGGTGCTTACTGATATGTTATTGAAAATAAGCCGTTCGGCACGTGTGTTCACAATTGACACAGGCCGACTTTTCCCCGAAACGTATTCATTGATTGACAAGACCAATCTGAGTTATGGGATCAAGATGGATGTATATTTCCCTGAATATAAAATGGTTGAAGAATATGTTCATGCAAATGGAATCAATGCTTTTTATGAAAGTATGGAACAGCGTAAAGCCTGCTGCCTTGTTCGTAAGATAGAGCCGCTGCGGCGAGCGCTTTCATCACTTGATGCATGGATTTGCGGACTTCGCCGCGAGCAGTCGGTTACGCGAACAGGTGTTCGGACGGTTGAGTGGGACGAAGTAAACCACTTGCTCAAAATTAATCCTCTTGCAGGATGGAGCGAGCAAGAGGTATGGAATCATCTTAAAAACAACCATATACCCTATAATTCACTGCATGACAAAGGTTTTCCGAGTATTGGATGCCAACCCTGCACTCGCGCTGTTGCCGCAGGCGAAGATGTTCGTGCAGGCCGCTGGTGGTGGGAAAATCCGGAACACAAGGAGTGTGGACTGCACAGAAGGTAATCCTAATTTAAAAATGATGGCACATGAGAATTTGAATTTTTTACCAGTATCCCTGAATATCGCAGATAAGAAACTGCTGATCATCGGTGGCGGTAAAGTTGCGTTGCATAAAACATTGATACTAAATAAATTTACTGATAATATCTCAATTGTGTCGCCGGAATTTCATGAAGGTTTCGATGCGCTTCCGTTTACAAAACTCAAGCAAAAGTATTCGCCTGAAGTGCTTCAGGACGCTTTTATAATATATATATGTACGGGCGATAAAAATTTGAATGCGCAAATCAAAAGCGATGCCGCCGAGCGGAATATCCTTGCTTGCGTGTGCGACAATCCTGCGCTGTGCGACTTTATTTCGCCGGCCGTTCACCGTGAGGAACATTTTACGATCGCAGTCTCGTCCGATGGGCGCAATGTCCGCCGTTCCATTGCTATTCGTAATCAAATCAGCGAATTAATTAACAAAGGAATACTAAAACTTTATGATTAATTATAAATTGATCAATCATTCGGAATATACCCTTAAAGAGCGTGAGCGTATGGGGTTTCAATTAGATGCTGATGATGCTGTGCCACATGTTCTGCTTGCTACCTGCAACCGCATGGAACTTTATTGGGGTGAAGGAGCGGTGCCGGAAAGGGCTTTGCGGCATCTTTACCGTGTGGCAGCCGGACTTGAATCGGCGCTGATCGGTGAACGCGCTATCCAGGGTCAACTGAAGCAGGCATACCTTGAAGCTCTCAAAAAATACCACCTCTCGCCGCATCTGAACCGGCTTTTCCAGACGGCTATTCATACAGGCAAAAGGGTTCGGACGGAAACGAGTATCTCCGAAGGCGCCGTTTCGCACAGTCAGATCACGGTCGAAATTTTGCGACATCAAAATATTGATTTGCGACATAAAATTATCAGTATTATAGGAGTAAATAAACTGACTGAAGACATTTTGAAATATCTGACCGCACGAGGGGCGGAAAATATCTTTCTCTCGAACCGGCATATCGAAAAAGCGGAAGAACTTGCCCGACAGTACAACGGCACAGCAATGAGCCTTGATAAAAAGCGAGCGATGCTCCGTTTCACCGATGTGCTGATATGCGCCACATCTGCGCCGCATATCATTGTTCATCAGGAAGATATAGAAAAAGACAAAAAACTTCTTATCTTCGATTTAGCGTTTCCCCGCGATGTGGATGAAAGTGTTGGAAGATTCAGTGAGGTAACGCTATACAATCTGGAAAATATTGAACGCTTTGCACGTGAAAACGTATCTTTGCGGCACAAAGAAATAAGAAAAGCCGAAGGGATCATTGAAGAAGAGATTAACAAATTTTACGAATGGCAATCAAAAGCTTATGAAAGAAAGAATCAATTCGTTGCGAGCATATAACGAGGCTCTGAAGTACATTCCGGGTGGGGTAAACAGTCCGGTTCGGGCGCTTCGTAGCGTCGGTGAGACTCCTCTGTTTATCCGTAAAGCGCGTGGAACGACTCTTTCCGACGTGGATGGCCGCCGCTATACTGATTTTTGCCTGTCGTGGGGAGTTTTTATTCTTGGACACAATAATACATTGGTTAACAAGGCAGTACGAGCGGCGATAAGCAATGGCACGAGTTATGGTATTCCTTCGCTGCCCGAAACCGAACTCGCGCAGTTAGTCAATGGCCTGATTCCGGGGATGGAACGGATGCGTTTCGTAAATTCGGGTACGGAGGCGGTGATGAGCGCCATACGCCTTGCACGCGGTTTTACGGGACGTACACTATTAGTCAAATTCGACGGTTGCTATCATGGACATGCCGACCATTTGCTTGTTTCCGCCGGTTCGGGAGTAGCCGGACTTGGCGGTTCGTCATCAGCAGGCGTGCCGGATGGCTTTGTGCAATATACTGTCAGCGTTCCTTTTAACAATCGTGCGGCCGTAGAGCGTGTTTTTGCGGAGCGGGGGCAAGAGGTTGCAGCAGTTATTGTAGAGCCTGTGCCCGCCAATATGGGAGTGATTATGCCTGATGACGGGTTTTTGAATTTTCTTCGTGAGATCACGTTGCGACATGAATCGCTACTGATTTTCGACGAAGTGATAACAGGTTTCCGTTTGTCGGCAGGCGGCGCTCAACAAGTGTATGGCATTAAGCCCGACCTGACGACCATTGGCAAGATAGTAGGCGGTGGCTTCCCTGCGGCGGCGTTTGGCGGACGGGCGGAAATAATGTCGTTACTCGCCCCTGATGGTCCTGTATATCAGGCCGGAACATTGTCCGGCAATCCTATTGCCATGAGCGCAGGCGTGGCAACGCTCCGGCAACTTATGGAAAATGATTTTTATCAACGTCTCGCCGATAAAACCAGCCGCTTTATCGAAGCTCTGAAAGATGCCATCAAAGATAAAAATATGATTATCAATCATACGGGTAATATGTTTACCCTGTTTTTCAACATTGTTGAAGCACGCAATTTTGCAGACGTCAAAAAGACCGACCAGCAACGTTTCGCCCGTTTTTTTCGCTACATGCTGGCAAATGGTTTCTATATTTCTCCTTCCCAATTTGAGGCGAATTTTATCTCTATTACACACAAAAACAGTGAATTGTATCGTTTTGTACGGGCAGTCAAAACATTTGAAGCGTAAAAATATACCATAAATAGGGTATTTCAGGGTATGTCGAAGGCCTGTATCTTTGCACCATCAAATTAAAAAAATGAATACGATAATCTTGAGATTATCAAACAAAAAAGAGATTAGAAATTTATTTAGCAATAAAAATTAGATTATTCGGTATGAAAAAGTTATTTATTAAAACGGTATTATTTGGTGTATTGACGTATGTCTCCGGCAGTGCATTTGCGCAGGAGATACAGATTGAAGATGTCAAGTTTGTGTACCCGATTATTGAAAAATGGGTGAACGAGTACAAAAAGGCATATCCGGATTCAAAACTGGTTGTGAAAGTCCAGTCCGGTCAGCAGGAAAACAATGTTTCGGGTGTGCAAGTAGTGGCCAGCAGCGTTCCGGAGTTGGAAGCGGGCGGAAACGGGAAAGTGGTTTATGTAGGCCGTTATGCCCTGATTCCTGTTAGCAACAGAAACAATCCTTTGCTCGAAAAAGTAGGGAAGGGGTTGAAAAAGAAAGAATTGCGCAATCTTGTTTTTGAAAAAGATCTGTCCGACGAAGAGCTTTACGAAGACGAGGGCAAGGAAAAATATACGGCAACGGTCTATTCGCGAAGCGGCCAGACGCCAACGACGCTTGTATTGGCCGAATATTTCGATCGTTCTCCCGAGCGGATCAAAGGCAAAAAAATTGTTGGCGATGAGATATATCTGGTGGATGCTCTTCGGAAGGATGAGAATGGTGTGGCATTCAATACATTAAATTATGTATATGATCTCAAAACACGTCAGTTGAAGTCTAATCTGACGGTGTTACCACTGAACCTGAAGTCGGAAATACGGGAAGCCTTACTGTCGCACGACATTGACCGAACGATTTCGGCGCTGGAAGTCACAAAGATTGAAGCCATTCCGGTGGAGAATTTCGGATTGGTCATTCCAGAACCGTATTTTTCCGATACTGAGGTGCTGCGATTTGCCAACTGGGTGCTGGAGAGCGGACAGCAGTTTAATCATGAATTAGGATTTCTGACCCTGGACGCCAACACACTTTCTTCCCAGCAGAAAGCGCTGAAAAGCGAGCGGCTATCGTATGCGCTGACGAAATAAAAATTCTATTCATTACTCATAGATAGAAAGAAGCGTCCCTCTCCTCCGACTACAATTGGTGAAAGGGACGCTTTGAATACTAAAAAATTTATTTAGCATGGCAAAGTTATTACATTTAATTGGAACTTCCAAAAAGTTCGCGTATTTTTTATTTTTTTTGGCAACGGCCGTATCCGTATCCGCCCAAACGGTGAAAGGGATCGTGCTGGATAACCGGACAAATGAGCCGGTTATCGGCGCATCTGTCCTGATTAAAGGCGGTGCGGCGAATACCGGCGCAGTCACCGATTTTAGTGGTGAGTTTACGCTGAAAATTACCGAACTCCCGGCCGTTATTGAAGTCAGTTTCGTGGGTTATAAAACGCAGGAGATTGACATCTACGAAGTCTCCGGACTGCTGACAGTCGCTTTGGCGGAAGACCT
>JAISUI010000015.1 GCA_031272155.1 Tannerella sp.
GAAACGCTTTCAATATCCGCCGGATTGATACGCGACAGCTCGTTTGCTGTAACAGGCACGTTATCAACAAGGATAAACGCGCTACCGCCATTGATTGACGTCGTACCGCGCACGTTGATATCGGATGCCTTTGAAGCGTTTCCGTTCTCCATACGGATGTTAAGACCCGGAGCCAAACCCTGCAGGGCGAGGTTGGCGTTCGTAACAGGACGATTCTCAATAGCTTTGGCGGATACGGTGCTCACAGCGCCCGAAAGATTTACTTTCTTCTGCGTGCCGTAACCGACTACTACCACTTCGTCCAATGTCTGGGAGTCTTCCTGCAGGACGATGTTCAGGGTAGTCTGGCTACCCACCGCAACTTCCTGCGTTACGTATCCGATAAAGGACACTCTCAATACGGCATTATTGCCTGACACATCCAACGAGAATTTCCCGTCAATGTCCGTAATGCTGCCGTTTGCAGTCCCTTTTTCGACTACGTTCGCACCGATGACCGCTTCGCCGTTAGCGTCGGTCACCGTACCGGTCACACGCTTCTGCCCGAAAGCCACAAGCGTGCCCATACTGAGGATACACAGCAGGCATATCATCCTGCGCAAGGTTCCTCCTCTCATAAAGTAAACAAATTTTTCTGTCATAATAAAATGTATTTAAATAAACTAAAAAATTACTCAATAATGAATTATTGTTTATTTTTTTCAGAAAGCCATTGGCGAAAGAAACAGGCCTTCCGTATAATTGGTTCGCGCATAAAACGGACAGATGCTTTCCGGGTTGATGCGGTCTCGCAGTATATGCAATATAATATATATATGTAAGAGAGAGAGAGAGAGAGAGAGAGAGAGAGAGAGAGAGAGAGAGAGAGAGAGTAACAAAATAATTGAAACACACAAACCACGGGTCATAAAAAAGTTTAATTTTCCTATGACAAACCCATTTTTGTTATAATGTATTCTCTGTTCCATCCTTTAATACTTCATAGATTATCGGGGGCAAAGGTAAACAGATTTTTCAATACGGCAAATAAAAATGAAAAATTTTTTCGCTGAAAAAATTTTATGTATATTTGTATCGGAATTGATGCTTGTTAATATGAAGAAATGGAAATAAAGAAAGCTGAATTTGTTATTAGTAATACGGATGTAACGAAATGTCCTGCGGATCATTTGCCGGAATATGCGTTTATCGGGCGCTCGAATGTCGGGAAATCGTCGCTCATCAATATGCTGACCGGACGGAAACAATTAGCCAAGACGTCGCAAAAACCCGGCAAAACGCAGTTAATCAATCATTTTATCATCAACGACGAATGGTATTTGGTTGATCTTCCCGGCTATGGCTATGCGCAACGCGGAAAGGAAGGGCGCATGAACATCCGCCGGATCATAGACCGCTATATCCTCGAACGCGACACCCTCACCAACCTGTTTGTCCTTATAGACTGCCGGCATGAACCGCAAAAAATTGATTTGCAGTTTATGGAATGGTTGGGCGAAAACGGCGTGCCGTTTGCAATTCTTTTCACAAAAACCGACAAAATCAGCCGAAGCCGATTGCAGGAAAATATCCGGATATATTCAGCTAAATTGCTGGAAACCTGGGAAGAACTGCCCCCCATGCTCACCTCTTCGGCCGAAAAAAAAGAGGGAAAGGACGAAATTCTGACGATGATTGAAACAATTAATCGTCGGATTTCATTACCTTTGCCTGAAATTATGAAATAAAATCAGATGAAAATGAAAAAAATTATCGGACTTTTTGTTTTATTAGCCCTGTTAAGCTGCTCAGGATCAACAATTAAAAAAAGCAAAGCGGATTGCAGCAACTCCGCGTTATACGGGTATGTCACAATCTGTCTGCCCGCCATTGACGGGATGACGGAGTGCCGGAGTCACCCAAACGTTCAAAAAGTGGTAGAACCCTATCTGGCTTCCGGCCCGGTGCTGGGATATTACCTTAATAATGAAACGTATAAACAGATTGACAGACTGGGTGAAATCTCCTACAATGACTATTTTATGATCTATGGCGACTACCAGCGGGAAAACTATACCGCGCAGGAAGCCGACCTGGAATATTTCCAGAAGGAATTGGAACAGACCTTGTTTGAAGGGACGAATTTTGAAGCCATCAGTTCAAAGGTGGAGG
Source organism: Tannerella sp. (assembly GCA_031272155.1). Classification (GTDB taxonomy): domain Bacteria; phylum Bacteroidota; class Bacteroidia; order Bacteroidales; family Tannerellaceae; genus Tannerella. The sequence continues at coordinate 2,152 of JAISUI010000015.1, forward strand.
AATCCTACGGAACCATTACGGCCGGCAAACCCGCCCTGATTGAACGCTATTCGCCGCGGCCGGGCGTACGGACGCTGATCGTCCTGATGAAGTACAAGAACAAAAACAGCGCCGACGGCGCCGAAACGGAAACGAGCGTTATCAGCGCAGTGGACTTCATCCTTGTCAAGCAACGGGCGATCAACTTGGTTTATTATCTTGTCTATGACGGCGGTAAATCCATTGACGCCCTGAAAGACAAAAATAATGCCATTCTTGACAAACTATTTGCAATCAATTAATTAACTATTTACATCCAAGATGATATGGGAACCGATTCATACCTCTATGCCAAACAAAAAAACGGAGAAAAAGTCATTCTTTTTGAGAGCGGCAATCAATTGCCATTCTTTTGGTTATTGCTTATGGGCAAGGATGACGTCTTCGCCTGTCAGGAGAAATTAAGCCTCCATGCCAACGAACAGTCGGGACATGCAGACACGGCCATTGCGCTGAACAAACTGCAGGCGCTCTCACGGGCGGCCGGACGACGCGACTATGTAAAGCAAAATTACACCCCGTCGTGCCTTGCACTCTATGACGACTGGATGCTTTTTATGCAGATCGCCGACTTTTCCGACATGAAAATCTACATAGATATCTCTGGAGCAAGCCGTTTCTATTCGGATATAAATCTTTTTACGGAAAGCCTGCTCAGGGCGATAGACGGATTTGAACGCCCTGCCGAAGTATGGTACGAAGAAACCATCACGGGAACATGCGGCCGGGAAGGACACAGCATCATTAAATGCCGTTTCAGCAACCTGTCAGAAACGTATCGTATTTTCAACCAACAGGATATCTATGGCTACTCCGATAAATCCATGCGCTCGAAACAGAGACGAACTATCCCTAAAAAGCTGTGGTTTATCCTGCTAATTATCCTGCTTTTAGCGTTAGCGATTGCAGGTCTGGTATATTTCTTTTCGGAATATGAGGTTTCATTCACCCTCTTTTAAACGTCATGCGATCTTTCCTGAAGGTTCTGCGGCGCATTATTCCGTCGGAACGAATTTATACCGATGAGTTGCGGCGGCTGGCGTGGGGCGCCGACGCAGGGTTTTATCGTTTTGTGCCCCAGGTAGTGGTGCGGACGGCTTCGGAAGACGAAGTGGCAGCGCTTGTACAGGCGGCGGCGCGGCAGAACGTTGCGCTGACGTTTCGCGCCGCAGGAACAAGCCTTTCGGGACAGGCGGTGACCGATTCCGTCCTCGTGGTGGCGGGCAAACATTGGGAACGCTATGAAGTATTGAACAACGGCGCCGTTATCCGCCTGCAACCCGGCCTGACGGGCAAACGGGTCAATGAAATCCTGCAACCCTACGGACGAAAATTCGCACCTGACCCTGCCTCCGTCAATTCGGCAATGGTGGGCGGCATCGTCCAAAACAACGCCTCCGGCATGAGTTGCAGCATCCATCATAACAGTTACCGCATGTTGCGGTCGGCGCGCCTCATCCTGGCCGACGGCACACTGCTCGACACCGGCGACACGGCAAGCAAAACAGCGTTCCGCAACTCACATCCCGATTTTGTCAGCCGTATCATCGCGCTGCGCGACACCGTACGCGCCGACAAAGAACTGACGGAACGCATCCGCAAAAAATACGCCATCAAAAACGTTACGGGGCTGACAATAAATCCTTTTATTGATTTTGACGACCCGTTCGACATCATCGCTCACCTGATTGTCGGTTCGGAAGGTACACTGGCCTTTCTGTCGGAAGTGGTCATGGATACCGCCATTGCCTACCCGTGTAAGGCCAGCGCCCTGCTGTTTTTCGCTGATACGAAGACGGCCAGCCACGCCGTGGTCGCGCTGAAACAGGCGCCGGTGACAGCCGTGGAATTTTTCGACTACAAGGCGCTGTGTTCCGTCAAACACACCGACGCCATGCCATACCTGGGGCTACTGCCCAAGAACGTATCGGCGCTGCTCATCCAGATCGAAGCGTCCGACGCCGCAACCTTGCAACAATACGATGCGGAGGTGACACGCACACTGTCGGACTTCGCAACGCTGAACCCCGTGCAGTTTCTCACAGCCCCCGAAGAATACGAACGATTCTGGACCATGCGGGCGGGCATCTTCCCTTCCGTCGGCAGTACGCGCCCGCGGGGAACTACCTCCCTGATTGAAGACGTGGCATTTCCAATGGAATCTTTTGCCGAGGCCACGCAGGATTTGCAGCAAATTCTGGAGCGAAACGGCTATCCCGACGCAGTGATCTACGGCCATGCCCTTGATGGGAATTATCATTTCATCATCAATCAGTCGTTCGCTGATCCTGCTGCCGTTGCACAATACGAAATGCTCATGCGCGAAGTAGTCAAGGTGGTGGTGGACAAATACGACGGCTCGTTGAAAGCCGAACATGGCACGGGGCGCAACATGGCGCCCTTCGTGGAAAAAGAATGGGGACATAAGGCTTATTCCCTGATGCGCGACATTAAACAACTGTTCGACCCGCAGGGAATTTTCAATCCGGGAGTGATTTTTAACGACGATCCGCGCTGCTTTGTGAAAAATTTTAAGCCGCTGCCCGTAATGCATCCATGTATAGATAAATGTATAGAATGTGGCTTCTGCGAAATCAACTGCATGAGCTGTGGATTCACGCTTTCGTCGCGACAACGCATTGTGGTCTGTCGCGAAATGACCCGTCTGCAAGCCGAGGGCGACATCGCTCACCTTCGTCGTCTTGAAAAGCAGTTTCGCTACTTAGGCAATCAGACCTGCGCCGGCGACGGACTGTGCGCCACATCCTGTCCCGTCGGCATCAACACGGGCGAGTATATCCATGTCCTGCGCGAGGCCAACACCTTTCTGCATCCTGCAATACGACGTATCGGCCGGTGGACGGCGCGGCATTTTGGCGCCGTCCATACGGCTGTCGAATCCATGCTTCGGATGGCCGCCGCCGCACATTCGCTCATCGGCGACAAGGCCACCAATGCGCTCGGCAAAGGCTTGCACACACTTAGCGGCGGCATCTTCCCGCTATGGACGGCAACGCTGCCCCGAAAAGGCAAACGCACCGTCCAGTCGCCCGCTTTCCATGCACCGCTCAAAGCAGTGTATTTTCCCAGTTGCCTCAATCAGATGATGGGCGCCTCGCCCGATGATCCCTGCCAAACTCCGCTGACGCAGAAAACCGTCGCCCTGCTGAACAAGGCCGGCTACGAAGTCATCTTCCCCGAAAACATGCGGCAACTGTGCTGTGGAACCATCTGGGAAAGCAAAGGCTTGCCCAGGGTCGCCAATCAAAAATCGGCGGAACTCGACGCCGCCCTGCTGAAAGCCTCCAACGGCGGCAAATATCCTATCCTGTGCGACCAAAGCCCTTGCCTCTACCGCATGAGAAAAACCATTTCGTATGCACTGCAACTGTTTGAACCGGCTGAGTTTATAGACAAATTCCTGTTGCCGCACCTTGATTTCCACCCCACCGACGAACCAATCAGCGTACACGCTACCTGCTCGACTATCAAGATGGGGCTGAAACCAACGCTGATTAAGATTGCGCAACTGTGCAGCACCCACGTCCTCGTCCCCGACGAAGTGGGTTGTTGCGGCTTCGCAGGCGATAAGGGATTCTTCCGTCCCGAACTGAATCGCTACGGCCTGCGCAAACTGCGTCCGCAACTTGAACAGGCCGGCGTAACCGCAGGCTACAGCAACAGCCGTACCTGCGAAATCGGCCTATCCACCAACGGCGGCGTTCCCTATATGTCTATCATCTATTTAGTAGATAAATGCACCACGCCAAAAAAAATATTTTAAAAAATGCACGTACTTCAAGAAAAAACATTACCTTTGCGGGACTTTTGAGAGAATTAACTGATTGTCTAACTTATTTAATTATTAAACAGAGTATTAACTTTAATGGAAGATTTTAAGACGATTGTTCCTGTTGAAGATTTCAACTGGGAATCCTTTGAGAAAGGGGAAACGTATAGCGAAAAGAGCAAAGAGGAACTTATTAAAACCTACGACGACACCTTGACCACGATGGGCGATAAAGAAGTTGTAATAGGGGTAGTGACTGCCCTTAACAAGCGGGAAGTGGTTGTCAATATAGGATTTAAATCGGATGGCGTAGTGCCTATGTCGGAATTTCGATATAACAACGATTTGAAAATAGGTGACGAAGTAGAGGTGTTCATTGAAAATCAGGAAGATAAAAAGGGGCAACTCCTTCTTTCACATAAAAAAGCGCGCGCAGCCCGTTCGTGGGAACGTGTGAACGAAGCGCTTGAAAAAGATGAAATCATCAAGGGTTTTGTCAAATGTCGCACCAAAGGTGGTATGATTGTGGATATCTTTGGCATTGAGGCGTTCCTGCCCGGCTCGCAGATTGACGTGAAACCCATTCGGGATTATGATATCTTTGTGGGTAAAACGATGGAATTTAAGATTGTCAAAATCAATCAGGATTTCAAGAATGTGGTCGTTTCGCACAAAGCATTGATTGAAGCCGAACTGGAACTGCAGAAGAAAGAAATCATCTCACGATTGGAAAAAGGACAGGTGCTGGAAGGTACGGTCAAGAATATTACGTCCTACGGCGTATTCATTGATCTTGGCGGCGTGGACGGACTGGTACATATCACCGACCTTTCGTGGGGACGTGTAGCGCATCCGGAAGAAATCGTTCAATTAGATGAAAAAGTGAATGTCGTGATTCTTGACTTTGATGACGAGAAACGCCGGATTGCCCTCGGATTGAAACAACTGACTCCTCATCCATGGGATTCGCTGGATACGAACCTCAAGGTAGGCGACAAGGTAAAAGGCAAAGTCGTTGTGATGGCCGACTATGGCGCATTTATTGAGATAGCGCCCGGAGTGGAAGGATTAATCCACGTTTCGGAAATGAGCTGGACGCAACACCTGCGCAGCGCACAGGACTTTATGAAGGTAGGCGACGAAGTTGAAGCCGTTATCCTGACCCTTGATCGCGAAGAGCGCAAAATGTCGCTGGGCATCAAACAACTGAAGCCGGATCCATGGGAAAATATCGAAGAACGTTTCCCGGTAGGATCCAAACATCTTGCCAAAGTGCGCAATTTCACCAACTTCGGTGTGTTTGTTGAAATCGAAGAAGGCGTGGATGGACTGATTCATATCTCCGACCTCTCCTGGACGAAGAAAATTAAACATCCGAGCGAATTTACACATATCGGCGCCGAAATCGAAGTGCAGGTATTGGAAATTGATAAGGAGAACCGCCGTCTGAGTTTGGGACGCAAACAATTGGAAGAAAATCCGTGGGATGTGTTTGAAACGCTTTTCACGGTAGGCTCCATACAGGAAGGAACGATCATCGAAATGTTGGACAAAGGCGCTGTGATTTCCCTGCCTTATGGCGTAGAAGGTTTTGCGACGCCGAAACACTTGGTCAAGGAAGACGGTACGCAAGCGGTGGTAGATGAGAAATTGCCCTTCAAGGTGATTGAGTTCAATAAGGAAGCCAAACGGATCATCCTTTCGCACAGCCGCATCTTTGAAGACGAACAGAAAGAAGCCGCCAGAGGAAACAACGAAAAGAAAGCGAGATCGTCGTCGTCGAAAAAAGATGCCGAAACCTTCACTCCAACCGTTGAAAAAACAACGCTGGGCGACATCGAAGAACTGGCTGCCTTGAAAGAAAAGATGACTGAAGAAACACAGGCATCCGCTGCCAAAGCAAAAAAGACCGGCAGCAAGGGCAAATCGGAAAAGTCCAAAGCCAAAGCCGCACCTGCAGAAAAAAAGGAGGAAAAGACGGAAGAGGCTGATAAAACTGATAAAAAAGAAGACGATCAGGAAAAAGAATCCTGATAGATAACTACTCATTTTTATTAAGGCGTTGCCCCGGCGGAGTTATCCGCTGGGAAAACGCTTAAAGGAAAGATGCCGGAGTGGTCGATCGGGCCGCACTCGAAATGCGGTGAACGGGTAACTGTTCCGGGGGTTCGAATCCCTCTCTTTCCGCAAAAAGTCGCTATAAACAAGCGACTTTTTTTATGGTTACGGGTTCAGCGCCTGATACCTCAGCAAAGCCTCCACATAGTAATAATCGGCGTAGGTCAGCGGCACGTCCACTTCCGAGTTGCCGGGGAGCGAACCGACGGAATGTTTCAGTATGAAATGGCCGTTGGCGCCCTTTTCAGCGAAATATTCTGGTGAAGAAAGTGTGCGAATCTGCTGTTCCGCAACCGATAAATACTGCTTGCTCAACTCTGCCTCAACAAACGTACTCAGCTCTATCAGCGCAGAGCAGATAATGGCGCCGGCGGAAGCGTCGCGCTGAGCGGCGGGGATGTCGGGCGCGTTGAAATCCCAATACGGGATACCGTCGGCAGGCAGGTTGGGATGATGGAGGATGAAGCCGGCGATATGTTTGGCCTGGTCAAGGTAGCGCGATTCCTTTGTCTCACGATAGAGCATCGTGAAGCCATACAGTCCCCACGCCTGTCCGCGCGCCCAGGCCGACTCGTCGCTAAAGCCCTGAGCAGTATTCTTTTTCTCCGGCCGACCGGTGATCGTGTCATAAGAAACCACATGAAAGGAACTGTAGTCCGGACGGAAATGGTTTTGCATCGTCTTATCGGCGTGCGAGATACAGATATCCCTGTATTTTTCGTCGTCCGAAGCCCTGTATGCCCACATCAGAAACTCCAGATTCATCATGTTGTCAATGATTACGGGAAACTGCCATTTGGCGTTCGAGTTCCACGACTTGATACAGCCAATCAGCGGATTGAAACGGGTGACAAGCGACGCCGCGCCCTGAAGCATGATCGGGCGATACGTTTCATCGTTCGTCAGCCGATAGCCGTTGCCAAAACTGCAGTAAAGCATAAAGCCAAGGTCGTGCGTGTCGGTATTATACTGCTCCTTCGTGTTGCGTGCGGTGTAGTTTTTTGCATACTCCAGGAACTTCGCGTCCTTCGTATATTGGTAGAGGTACCACAACACGCCCGGCGTGAAGCCGCTGCACCACCAGTCCGAACCGGACGTTTCCAACTTGCCGTTCGCGAAAGTGCGGGGCAGTTGGTCCGGCTGATCCATCAACGATTCGGCCATCAGACTATATTGTTCGGCAGTCTGCGAAAGGCGGTCGGCTATCAACGACCGCATGGATTCCTCCTTGGAGCATGCGCAAAATATCAACGCGGCTCCGATCAATGTAATTACATGTTTCATATTTTACCAATAAATTAATAAGTCAATTCGTTTCGCTGTCGGCAGTTTTCTTGTGTCCGCGTTGTTGCGAACGCTTCCCTGCCTGATTGAAAAGTTTTTTTAGTTGCTTCAATCATCCTATAATTTGTTTACTTGGGACAAAGATATAAAATTTATTTTAAACTATCCAAGTTTTTTTGTGGAAAAAATTTTTATTTTTGAATTATCGGGCAAAATATGCTATCTTTGCACCTTGCAAGCAATTTCAAACTGCTTGCTTGATCCGTATAATCAATTAAATGATAAATAATATGAACAGATATTTTAAAATTTCGGCATTCGCCATTGTCGCCACAGGGCTTTTAGCCTGCATGTCGTGCGGGCAGGCGAAAGACGATCAGCCTTTCCGTTTTATCGTGATCTCCGATACCCATTTTGGAAAAACCGATGCAATGGGCAAGGTGACCCAAACGCTTCAGTGTCTGCTTAACAAAGAGCCGATGGCAGACGCCGTTTTCGTAGTGGGCGATATTACAAACAACGGTTTGCCGGAGCAGTATGAACAGGCGGCAGCCGTCTTTTCCGACACGACCTTTGTGCCGGCCGGCGTCGCCGTATATCTCCTTGGCGGAAATAATCATGATAACCAGAACAACGGTTATGAGATTATTTCCAAAATCCTTAAGCAGCCCATGAATCAATATATTGAAATCAAGGGCTACCCGTTTATCACGATCAGCGAAGGCGGCCATCATTACGGCAATCCGGACTCTATCGAATATAACCGCACGGCCAAAGCGTTCCTTGCGGAAAATCTGGCGCACGCCGCTAAAAAATTTCCGGGCAAACCGATTTTTGTCTTTATGCACGTCCCACCCGAAAATACCTGCTACGGCTCGTTGCATTCCGAAGGATGGGGGACGCCTTATTTCTCGGAGGTGATGAATCAATATCCGCAGATCGTCGTCTTTGGCGGACATTCGCACTATCCTGTCGGCGACCCGCGTTCGATCAACCAGGATATTTTTACTTCCATCAACGACGGCAGCTGCACCTACAGCGAAGTGGCGCCGGGCGAAGTCAGCATGGGAGTTCATCCGGAGAATTACACCAATGTCACCGAAGGGCTTATTGTCAATGTCATGTCGGACAGAAGCCTCCAAATAGAACGTTGGGATACCTACCGGAACGAAGAAATCCTGCCGGTTTGGGTGGTGGAAGCGCCTCACGACGGCAGCCGGTTTACGTATAAAGGCCGCACCGGACTGCCGGAGCCTGTATTTAACACCGGCGAACAGGTGAGCGTGTCGGACGCGGCGTCCGACAGTTGCGTCGTGGCATTTGCGCAGGCAACGGACGAAGAAAATGTATTCCGCTATAAGATAGATATTCTCCGGTCGTTCGGCAAAGATGTAGCTGCGACGCCCACGGTCACCTGGTATTTGTTTTCGCAGTTTTACCTTAACAGCGATACGCCTTCGGCGCTGTCGGCCGTCATCCACGGATTGAGTCCCGGTGTCCGCTATGTGGCGCGGGTGACGGCGCTTGATTCGTACAACAACGCTTCGCAGCCCATCGAAAGCGAACCGTTCATTGTAAAAAAGAAGTAACACAAACGTCCGTGCGTATAATGGTGCAGATTGGAGATAAAGTGCGTTTCCTGAACAGCACGGGCGGGGGGATCGTCAAGTCGTTTCAGGGCAAAGATAAAGTGTTGGTAGAGGATGAAAGCGGGTTTGACTTCCCGGCTTTCACCAGCGAATGTGTGGTGGTCAGCAAAGCGGACGATTCTTTCCGCGTTCCTTCTTCGCCCAAAGCGAAGCAACCGGTTGCGGCGCCTCCCGTTAGCCGTCCTGAACCGGCGGCTGCGAAGCCCGTTCCTGTGGTGGAAACATCGGGCGGCGAGCGGCTGAACGTGTTCCTTGCTTTCCTGCCGGTAGATACAAAAGCCCCGACCCAGGGCAATTACGAGGCTTATTTCATTAACGAAAGCAACTATTTCCTGTATTTCAATTATATGAATTGCACGAACAACAGTTGGGAAAGTCGTTATAATGGCATGATAGAGCCGCATACAAAAATCTTCATTGAGGAATTTGGGAAGGAGGATTTGAATGGCTTGGAACGGGTATGTGTGCAACTGATCGCTTTCAAGAAAGACAAACCGTTTGCATTGAAAAATGCCTGCTCGGTGGAATTGCGAATAGACACCGTGAAGTTTTACAAGGTTCACTGCTTCAGGGAAAATGATTTCTTCAACGAAGAAGCCTTGATCTATCCCGTCATGGTCAATGACGTTCCCGAAAAACAAATGCTGGTGTCGGCCGTAGAACTTCAGGAGGCGATGTTGCGAAAGAAAGGGGAAGACCGCCATCCCGTTAAACCGCCCGTATCCAAGCCTAATGAAACAGCCAAGCCTGTTTTGGAGATAGACCTTCATATCAACCAGTTGCTGGACAATACCAGCGGCATGAGTAATTCGGAAATGCTGAACTATCAATTGGACAAATTCCATGAAACGATGAAAGCGAACCTTGGGAAAAAGGGACAGCAAATCGTGTTTATCCATGGCAAAGGCGAAGGCGTTTTGCGCACGGCCATTGAGAAAGAATTGAAAACCCGCTATAAGTCCTCCTGCTCATTCCAGGATGCTTCGTTCCGGGAATATGGCTATGGAGCGACTTTAGTCAAGATTAGATAGAATATGGCGCAGGAAATAGAACGCAAATTTTTGGTGCGCGGTGATTTTATGCCGGATGCGGGGCAGAGCCGGCGGATTGTGCAGGGTTATCTTTGCGCCGACGCCGAACGCACGGTGCGCATACGCATTTGCGACGAAGATGGCTACCTGACGATTAAAAGCGCTTCCAATGCGCGCGGGTGGAGCCGTTATGAATTTGAACAGGAAATCCCGCTTGCCGATGCCGAAGAAATATTGCGGCTGTGTCTTCCGGGCATCATTGACAAAGTACGCTACTGGGCGAAGGTCGGGAACCATACCTGGGAAGTGGATGTATTTCATGGCGACAACGAAGGACTGATAGTAGCGGAAATTGAACTGCTTTCGGAAGATGAAACGTTTGAATTGCCGACGTGGGCGGGAGAAGAAGTGACCGGTGATGTGCGCTACTACAACGCCATGCTGTCAAAACATCCTTACTGTCAATGGGGCAACGCAGCCGGTAAGCCTTAAACGGCCTTTTCAGCTTTCCTTGCCGGGACTGTGCGAGAAACACCACAATCCGCCGAAAGTCAGCGCGCCGTTCAACAGCAGCATCTCATAGCCAAAACGGTAACCGGCGAACCAAAGGATCACATAATGCAGCGCCAAACATATCAATGGTGAAAGAACGCATAGATACGGGATCCACCGTTTATGCGGAATGCGCCGGGTAAACAAACTGAACGCAAACAGTCCCAGTAACGGGCCATACGTATAGGATGCAATCGTATAGATTGCGTCAATCAGGCTCATGCTGTTCAAATACTTAAACAGCATGATAATTATTACAAATAACAGGGAAATGGCGACGTGCACTTTCATTCGCGTCCGTTTGGCTTTCAGGGCTTCTTCCCGTCCGATGCCGAGAATATCCACGCAAAAGGACGTCGTAAGGGCGGTCAGCGCCGAATCTATGCTGCTGAATGCAGCGGCAATGATACCAATCGTAAAAAACACAAGGACTGACTGTCCCAACAGGCCGGAAGTGCAAAACATCGGCAGTATTTCGTCGTTCGACGCAGGTAAATTTATCCCGTTTTGCGCTGCAAAAGCGACCAGCAGGACGCCAAGGCACAGAAACAGGAGATTCACGGGCGTAAAAGCGATGCCGTACAGGTACATGTTTTTCTGCGCATCTTTCAGGTTCTTGCAGGAAAGGTTTTTTTGCATCATATCCTGATCTAATCCCGTCATCACAATCGTAATAAAGATGCCGCTCACAAACTGCTTGAAAAAATTCTGCCGGTCGCCCCAATCCCATTCAAAGATACGGAAATGCGGACTTTCTTCAATGACCCGAACCATGCCGCCGAAATCCAATCCCATCCGCGAACCGACCTGCCAGATAATCAGCGCCAACATGCCGATCATGCAAACAGTCTGCAGCATATCCGTCCAAATAATCGCCCGGATACCGCTCCGGTAGGTGTATAGCCAGACTAACAGGATGCATGCGACAGTCGTCACGGCAAATGGAATATGCCACCGGTTCAAGACATAGTTCTGCAGGATGAGGACTACGATATAGAGGCGTGCCGCCCCGCCCACGGTCTTTGACAAAAGAAAAAACGAAGCGCCGGTCAGGTAGCCGCTTCGTCCCATGCGCGAGGTCAGACAGGAATAGATAGACGTCAGTTTCAGTTTGTAATAAAGCGGCAGCAAAATCTTTGCAATCACCACATAACCAAAAAAGAAACCGACAACCATTTGCATATACGTCATATCCGTCTGGCGCACATAGCCCGGCACGGAGACAAATGTCACCCCCGACAACGACGCGCCAACCATTCCGATAGCCACCACATACCACGGCGACTGCCGGTTGCCAAGGAAAAAAGCCTCGTTATCCGAGCGTTTTCGCCCCGCTATCTGCGAAACAAGCAGCAGTACGCCAAAATATGCGGCGACGATAAACAAAACGATCCAACCGTCCATTTCAATATACGTACAGGGCGGGAGTGTATCCACTCCCCTACCCCATACATTAAATTATATAGATATCAATACTTGCCAAAGTCCACATTGTGCATATCGCCGGAGGCGGCGAGTTCGCGGTGGAAGGCGAAGCAGCAATTCAGGTTTTGCGGCGTCTGTCCGGCGATGCCCATATTGAGGTATTCGTCGAGCAGCGGA
>JAISUI010000021.1 GCA_031272155.1 Tannerella sp.
GGCGAGCAGTTGGCAAAAATCCTCGACCCTTACGACGGCGCCGTCCTGAGCCGCGTCGTAGCCCCCGCCGCCGGAAGAATCTTCTTCTGCCTCCGCAACCCCCTCGTCAGCGCCAATACGGTGATATATAGGCTGATAAAGTACTGAAACTACTTAAACTGCATAAGCAGGACAATAGCGAAAAGAATCTTTCCGTTTCTTTTGACTTTCTAATAATTTAAACCTGCCAACGCTCCGCCAAGGCCAAGAACTACCACAAGGATAATGTACAAAATAACGAATATACCTCCCACAATTGCTGCAATGATCGTCCATTTTTTTGCATCGGCCGAAGCGCTCTGCGCTCCTGCATAATCGCCGGCGGAATAAAGTGAACTCACTTTCGATGATTTGATAATGGCAGGAATACCTAATGGCCAGCAGCAGAATATGGTTGCCAAAATAGCCCAAACAAGATAATTATCCGGCATCGGCGGAGCACCGCCTGCATTATAACTTCCTGCGCTTGGCTGCGTGACAGGTTGAACAGGAGGCGGAGCCAACGGCGCCGACTGGATGGCAAAAAATCCTTCCAACTCCGGCAACTTTTGAGCTTCCACCCAGTCGGGCAATGAATTGTTCCACACTAAAGTGCTTGCTGTAATCGGCGCACTTTTAATACCTTCCAACGACAAGGGACCTACTTTGGTTGTCCCGTTTAAATAAAAATACTCTCTTTCTTCCATGCGTTTAAAATTTTATATAAAACAAATATATTCTCAATGCAAATCATTTTTTTTATCATGTCTGAAAAACGGGCTAAAGATAGGAATAATTTTATAAAACGAATATGTTTTTGAAAAAAAAGATAATTATTCCTTTTTGTCTGCCGGAAATACAACTCCCAACTGTCGCCTGATTTCATCTATGATTTCAAGGGTAATCAGCGAATTTTCAAGGGAATTGACGGCTGATTCTTTCTGGCCTGACTGAATCAAATCAAAAAATTCGGCTATTTCATAATAATACTCATTTTTTCCGGTTGGCGGCATAAGGTTTTCTTTTGCACCGTCTTTTCGTCGCGTAAGCGTCGCTTGAGATATGATATTAATCCGGTCAAGCGTAATAAGCCCATCTTCGCCCTGAATCTCGGTGGGAAGGCGAGAATCGGCTGTCTTACTGTATAATACAGTCGCATACAGGCCATTGTCATAAGAAAAATGCACATTTCCGTGCCCGTCCACACCGCTGTACAGTTTCAGGCCGATGGCATGGATGGTTTGCGGACGCCCGAACAGGACAACCATCGGATAGATAGTATATACGCCAATATCCATTACGGCGCCGTTGCTCAAAGCCGGATTAAATGCGTTCAGGATAACACCTTCCTTCAGTTTGTCGTAGCGTGAGGAATATTGACAATAGCAGGCAAAGTATTGCCTGACGGCGCCAATCCGCTCAAGGGACTGTTGCACTGCCCGGAACCCCGGCGTCAGTGTCGGTTTCATCGCTTCCATCAGTACAACATTTTGTCGTTTAGCCGTTTTTATCATCTCGCGTACTTCGGCCGCATTGGAAGCAAAGGCTTTCTCGCACAAAACATGTTTGCCGCGTTCCATACACAGGATGCTTTGCGCCGCGTGGCAAACATTGGGCGATGCGATATAAACAGCGTCAATCAGCGGACTTTCCGCCATCGCCTCAAGCGATGTAAACGTATGAGGGATATGATGTTTGAGGGCAAACTGACGCGCGGTTTCTTCCTTGCGCGAACAGACTGCCGCCAGTTCAAACCGCTCATCTTCACGTCCTCCGGCAATCACCCAGTCGGTAATGAAATTGGTGCCGACCACGCCTATACGTATCTTGTTATTTTTCATATCCGTAACTTGATCCTGTTTGGATTATTTCCTTCGCAAAGATAAGATTTCTTCATGAAATAAACAGCAATATCCGCTAATTGAAAAAAATAATTTATCTTTGCAACACAAATCTATCATTTAAAGAGATATGAAAAAGGCGTTTTGTACTATTTGGTTGATGGGGTTGTCGGTTATCGGATTGATGGCTGTCAATCCGGAAAAAAAGACGATTCAGGTGGATGGCATGGAAAGAGAATATCTGATTTACATCCCTGAGAACAATCATTCTGTCTATGACGGAATAATGGTAGGACTGCATGGTTTCAACAGTTCCATGGATGTTTTCTTTAATAATTATTCTATTACTCAAATAGCTGATTCATTGAATTATATTATACTTGCGCCACAGGCGTTGCCGGAACAGGATCTGAAAGTGATAGAAGTAGCCGAATTGGCAAATATCTTTGGAAATACGATTACGCTGGATGCTGTCTGGGGATGCGGGATGCGGGTGATAGTAAGCATGCAATTGCTTGTAGAAATCAAGTGGATAGACGAAGTGTTGAATCAGAATGTGGACGATGTAGCATTTATCAGCCGAATCATTGAACAAACGCGGCAAACGTACAAAATGAATGAAAATGTTTTCTTGATAGGCACTTCCATGGGTGGATTTATGGCTTACCAATATGCTTTGCAGCAACCGTTGAAATTGTCGGGAATTGTTTCGGTGGCGGGTTCTATGGGGTTGAGTGTAAAAGGAATGGATAACGGAATGAAAGTGCCCGTGTGCGATTTTCATAGCGTGACGGACGAAGTAGTCCCCTATCTCGGCACGGGTGAACAATCAGGTATGAAGGTACAACTGGCTCAAAGCAAGGAGGATGTTCTTCATTATTGGACAGAAACGAATGGCGCAGGCGAACCGGTGGTCGAAAATGTAAATTATTATCCTTCAACCAATGGTATAACAGTTGAGAAAATTACGTATCCCGACTTGACCAATGAAGTTATCCATTACAAAATGAACGGTTCGTCCCACAGTTATTTTTTTCACAAAGAATCCGGCGATTGTATGGATTACGTAGAAGAGATCGGTAAATTCATAGCCGCCCATACCATTCGCTCCAACGAAATTGAAAATATAGCCGTACCCGATGTTAAGATTTATCCCAACCCTGCCCGTGATGTATTGTTTTTGGGGTGCACAGAGGGCAATGTATCTATCTATGACTATACAGGAAAACGTGTTATGACTACTTCGTTTCAATCAGGTCATATAAACATTTCATCACTGAAACGTGGAATGTATATTGTTGTTATTAAGGCTAATGGGCAAGTATATACTTCCAAACTCATCAAACAGTAAGTTGGCTATCCGTTGATTTTCTTCCTTAGCCGGCACAGGAACGCTTTCATTCCGTCCGAATCCCGCCTCTCAATCATCTCTTGCAGGGCGTTGAGTTCGTCGCGGATACGTGCTATTTGACGCGGTGTGCGGGGGTTAAACAGGATTTCGGTCAGCAGGTAATCGTCTTCCGACATCAATCCGTGCGCTATGTTCATGTGGCGTTTGAATGTCGTTCCGGGCGCGTCCTGATGCTCCATCGTGGCGATGAAAACGAGCGTCGAGGCAAACGGGATGCCGAGCGAATAAGCCACCACCTTGTCGTGCTCATCAAAAGTGTATTCAAAAATATTCAGTTTCAGCCTGTCGTACAGGTCTTTGAAGAATATTTTCCCCAGATGGTCGCCCTC
>JAISUI010000132.1 GCA_031272155.1 Tannerella sp.
GAGTGGGGCAACGATGCAGGCGATAATGGACACGCCATGAAATCATTCCCCGACTGGTTCCTTAAGAACGAACCGCGTCCGTCAAAGGGACGTAAAACGTTCAATCTGTGGTACTATTACCGGCAGGATTCGCCGCTGCAACCCGCCGGATTATTCGGGCCTGTGATGCTAATAAAGCAGGAGATAAAAGTGAAGGAATAAATGTGGAGTATACCGGACTCGAACCGGTCACCTCGACACTGCCAGTGTCGCGCTCTAGCCAGATGAGCTAATACCCCGTTTGTTTTTTTTCGGGTGCAAAGATAACGGTTATTTTGATATATCCGCTATCTTTGCACTCGAAATTTTTATTACCAGACAAAAATGGTTCAGGAACGCATTATTTTAGGCATTGACCCGGGTACAATCATTATGGGATACGGAATCCTGATGGTTGAAGGACGCACGCCCCGCATAGAAACGATGGGGGTGCTCGAACTTAACAAATACGACGATCATTACTTGCGTCTTCGCCGGATATACGAGCGCACTCTGGCGTTGATTGACGAATATCATCCTGATGAATTGGCTATCGAAGCGCCGTTTTTTGGGAAAAATGTCCAAAGTATGTTGAAACTCGGACGGGCGCAGGGCGCCGCTATCACAGCTGCGTTGAACCGGGAATTGCCTATTTACGAATATGCCCCGCTGAAAATCAAAATGGCCATTACAGGCAACGGACAGGCGTCGAAAGAACAGGTGGCCGGCATGTTACAGCATATTCTCCATATTCCAAATGAAAACATGCTTCCCCATCTTGATGCTACCGACGGGTTAGCCGCCGCTTTCTGCCATTATTTGCAGACCAGCCGTCCCGTCCAGAAACAGGCCTATTCCGGATGGAAAGATTTCATTGCCAAAAATCCGGGCAAAGTAAAAAAGTGATTTTATTTCTACACCTTGAATTTTTCCGTAACCAATCCGATATTACGCTTCAATCGCATCAGTGCATCCACATACATTTGCGGAATCTGACCGGTTTTATCAGGGGGTACATTAAGCAGGAAATTCGCTCCCCGCGTACGGGCTACAAGGTACATTCCAAGCAACTCTTCGTCGCTACGCGGCTCGTCCCCTTTCAGGAAAAACCATTCATGGCCGATAGGATCGCATACTTCGCCGGGCAAATAATATTTTTTGCCTTCTATTTCACGCCATTTTACGTATTTGGTTTCACTGTTGGGCAACCATCGCTCAATCGTTACCACGTCGGAAGGCCAGGCATAATCAATGTCAAACTTCTGGCCATCACCGTAGCCGTGATTCATGACTATCAGTGCATCGGGCTGCCATACGGCTATCTGATTGTACAGTTTTTGACGATAGTCACGGGGCAACATGCCCGGAATATCAATCCATACTTCACCGATCTTGCCATATTGGGTAAGGATTTCTTCCACCTGATTCCACTGAAACTGCCGATATGCTTCTGTTGAACTCATCTCATTCCAGGGAACGCGGGAAGGCGTTTGCGAACCCATCGGTTGGTGATCGTCCCATGAGCAATAATAAAAGCCGGGGATAATGTTATACTTGTCGCAGGCTTTGACGAATGCAGCCAGAACGTCCGTTTTGTCCCCGCTTGTGCCTACATGATAATCCGTATATTTACTGTGCCATAAGCAATGTCCCGACGAATGTTTGGTGGTCAGGATGACATATTTCATTCCGGCATCACGGGCGGTTTTTATCCACTGGTCAACGTCTAAAGCCGTCGGAGCGTACAGGGTCGAGGGCTTGTCGCCCAACGAATGTTCCTTTTCATCAAAAGTGCTCATGCCGAAATGGATAAACATGCCATAACCTAATGCTTCCCATTCGTGAAGCCTGGTTAAGGAGAGGCGTTGATTTCCTTTTTCCTCCTGCGGACTGTTTTCGCTGATGCCGGCCTTTAAGCCGTTGAATGGCACTGCGCTTGCCGCACCTGCCATTGCCATTGTATAAATAAAGTCTCTTCTTTTCATTATATATGTTTTTTGAAAAAATTCATTGATGTACGAGTTATAATTCAAGTAAAGTTTTTTACCGTTTCCACCATCGCAAGGATGTTTTCCACCGGCGTTCCGGCCTGTGCATTATGGCACGAGCAGCAGATATAACCGCCGCCCTTACCTAACGTTTCCAGGCAGGCAAGCGTCTCTGCAACTACATCATCGGCTGTTCCGTGAGGAAGAACATGTTGATTGTCAATTCCTCCGTGAAAAATTACCTTGTCGCCAAAGTGTTCGTTCAATTTTGCCGTATCCATTCCCGGGCAAATGTGCTGGATCGGATTCAGGATGTCAATACCACATTCAATCAAACCCGGTATCAGTGGCGCCGCCGCTCCGTCGGTATGGTAGAACACCTTTTTGCCGTAGCGGTGAATCAGGTCGCACCATCCTTTCAGGCGCGAACGGAAAAACGTATCCCACGTTTCCGGCGGCACAAGCAAACGGTCCTGCATTGCCATGTCATCGCTGATAAAAATCATGTCAATCCGGTCGCCCAGTTCCTGCAAGAACCGTTCAAGCATCACTGTCTGAATGGCGTCAATCCGTTCAAGCGTGGCGTCAAGAAATTCCGGATAGGCTAAGGTGTCCAGCAGGGCATTTTCAATGCCGCGCATCTGGCAATAAATCTCGAAATGGGAAATCCACGGGCCGATGGTAGCGAAGTTGCACGAGCGGGCTTTGTCGGCCAAGGCGATAGCGCCCGCATAATCAAAATTATCCGGATCAGGCCATGACGGATAGTCTGCCAACTGCGCCGGATCGTCATAACCCGCCAGCGGCGGATTGATATATTCCTGATAGGTAGCCAATCCGGCTTTGACCATCCGCGTAGGGACGCCCCACATCGTGATTTCACCGCTATCATTGGGGTCAAAATATCGCCCGTTATACCCGGGAAAAATCCATACGATTTTATCTATATCTAAAGCGCCATACAAGGCCAATTCATCCTGGACAGATGTATAATCCCTCAACGTATCAAGCACTTCCGGCGTGCACCACAAGTCCACCGGACGACGGTCAGTCGGCTGGCGGTTAATGGTGGCGATTATTCGTTCTCTTGGTGTCATATCTATTTTTTATGCTTCCTGTTTAAATTTTTGATTCATTTTTCGCGCGATCTGTTTTCGTTTATAGCATGTTTCCAGCTCGCAATACTGGCAGCCATACTTTTTTTCGGTCACTTCAGGCCCCATACCGATTACGCCGCTGATGGATTTGATTGGCATCATCAGGCAGACGTCCGACAGTTCGATGTCGCAGGGACTGCCGCCAAGGAGCCGGAACAGTTCCTTCTGTCCTGTCAGGTGCCATCCGCAATAGCCTGGGCTGAAACGGTTTGTATGGCGCATGCCGCCGGTTTCTTTTTCCAGCAAACGTTCCATTTGGTCGCCTGCACTCTCGACGATACAGGTGCCTATCGTATCTGCAATAAAACATTTCAAAATATCGCCCTCCGCTTTTAGCGTGTTCTGGTATGCCTGGTAGGATTTTCCGGCAGTGGCTGCAAACAGCACAAAACGCTCGGATCCTTTCAGAAGTGACGAAATGACGGCGCTTGTGTGCAATACACTTCCTTCGTCAAGACAAACATCCGTCGCATCTACATGCCCGTCGTACAATTTAAAAGTACACGCAGGTGCAGCATAACCGACGGCTTCAGCCAGCAACGAGTTTGTAAGCCCAACGATTTCATCGTCCGGCGGTATGTTTCCATAGCCCATCTCATCAAACAGCATGGCTGTCGTCAATCCAAGCGAAGTAGCATCCAATTTATAGAGATAGTCCATTTTACGATCAATTTCTCAATTCCCTGATTGTTTCTACCATGGCTACCACATTCTCAACAGGAACATTCGCCTGCACATTGTGGACGGAATTAAAAATAAATCCACCATTAACATTCAGTATTTCACATTGTTTTAAAATATGCTCCCGCACTTCTTCCGGCTTTGCATAAGGCAGGATGAGCTGTGTATCCACGCCGCCGCCCCAGAAGGTTACTTTGTCGCCAAAATGCTCTTTCAAATAGTGCGAATCCATATCTTTTGCATTGATTTGCACGGGATTGATAATATCGAAACCGGAATCAATCAAGCCGGGCAAGATCGGAATGATAGATCCGCACGAATGTTTAAACACTTTCCATGTCGTATTCGCATGAATCCAGTCATTCAGGCGTTTATAATGTGGAAGCCACAATTCGCGGAACGTATCGTCCGAACAGAATTGCGATTCCTGCGTTCCGAAATCCGTACCGCAAGTGAAGACTACATCCACTTTGTCGCCCACCGCTTCCCATAATTGGCTGTAATTACGGATGGCTATTTCGGTTTGCCGTTCAAACACCGTGTAAACAAAATCGCTCCGCATCAGCGTGGACATGTACCATTCGGCTATCCGGCGGACACCCTTCGGTTGTGTCAGACCGACGCCGGGAATAAAAGCGATGTCTCCCAGACCGGCGCCTCCAAAACTTGCCACAACGGCCTTGTCCGTTGCATACGCCTTATTCACTGCATCCGTAAAATACCGAACATCTTGGTCCGAAAGATATTCATACTCTTCCAGATTATCTTCGGGATCGAGCGTATTGTCGTCCACTGCCTCTTGCCGTTCGATGGCGTCAATAAAATAAGCGCCCGAAGGCATCTTCGCGCTTGGAGGGTAGGAGCGGTCGCCTTGGGCATATATATACACATCGCCTCTTTCGTCGGTCGAAAGGTCTATATCAGCTGCAATCAGTACTTTTTGTCCCCAGGGAGTAATTTGCTCATGCAAATGAGTTTCATCTATGTTAAACATGTCTTTCCGTCCGAAAACCGCAACGCAGTCCACGCCCATCACGTCCTGCAAATCAGGTTCCACTTCACCCAACATCTGAAAAGGTTCAATCACTCTTACCGGATGCCTGTCCAATCCGTAATATTCCCGCAATGCTTCTACCACCTTACAATGGATTCCGGTAACGGAAGTAGAGCCAAAATCAACCGGCACGACATCGGGCGTCTTGTGCTCCAATGCCGCCTTAACACGTTGTTTAGAATTCATGTTTTTGTCTATTAATGTATGTTTTATTTCGTATCATCTTGAATTTTCCCCCGAAGCGTCTGTTCCGATTTTTCATCCCAATATCCGCAATCCAATTCGATAAAAACAGACGAATATGGCATTAATGTATTTGTTTTCAATACAATAATGCGAAACTGCTCCGATGCTTCGTCAATTTTGGCAAATACCGACTCATGCCAGAGGGTGTTATTGGGGTAATCCTTGAACAGCTTCTGGTAGTTTCGTTTCATTTTCTCTACATTCTTTACTTGTTTATCAGTTAGATAATCAAGTTCTTTATCTAAATAAATTACAGGCCTGATATGATCAGCATTCTTTATTTTATCCAACACGTAGGACGCCACTTTTTCAATGTCGTCGTTTGTATAAAAAACATCAATTCCCGGCGAAGTTTGAGCGGGAAATGCCTTATCTACAATCAGAATCCAGTTCCGATGGCCTAAGTACGGTAATTGCTGCTCAAAGGAAGTTTTCCAATCCTGTGCATTTACGAGAGCTGATAAGGACAGCCCTAATCCGATCCATTTGCTTTTATTCATCGTAATTCATATTTTAATTAATGACAAAGTTACGGTTTTTTTTCACATGGACAATAAGTATTTTGAAAAATACATTATTTAACGTGTTATATTTGCTGTTTCTGCACATTTGTGCTAAATTTGTGCCGATTTTTTTCGTTTTTAAAGGAGGGGGTATAATTTCCTTCAAGACGAATGTCAATTTGTTGAATAGAAGATTGTTGCAAGATGGAGAATTTAGGTTATGGCTTCTTGTTGATGGTAGTAGGTATGACTACTGTCTTTCTAATTTTAATGATAGTGATTGGTTTAGGGAAAGCGCTCATTCGGGCAGTGAATCGTTTTTTTCCGGAAACTGTGGGGGAGGATGTTCGTCCGACTGTTGTATCTGTCGGCAGCGTGTTGCCAAACGCCGTTTCAGGCGGAATCATCGCCGCAATTGTATCAGCCATTGGCGTAACGACCGGTGGTAAAGGAAACGTCATTTCTATTGAAAAACGAAATGAATAGGATTAAGATATAAAATAATAGCAATACATAATGAGTAAAGAAATAAAATTTTGTCTGGTTTTCAGGGATATGTGGCAATCGGCCGGTAAATATGTGCCACGGGTGGACCAGTTAGTACATATAGCGCCGGCCATTATCGAAATGGGCTGCTTCGCCCGTGTGGAAACAAACGGCGGGGGATTTGAACAGGTAAACCTGTTGTTTGGTGAAAATCCGAACAAGGCGGTACGCGAATGGACAAAACCTTTTCACGAGGCAGGTATCCAGACGCAAATGCTCGACAGGGCGCTGAATGGATTGAGAATGAGTCCGGTGCCGGCAGATGTGCGCCAGTTATTCTACAAGGTGAAGAAAGTGCAGGGAACAGATATCGCAAGGACATTCTGCGGTTTGAACGATATTCGCAACCTCAAACCGTCCATTAAATACGCAAAGGCGGCGGGAATGATATCACAATGTGCACTGTCCATCACTCATTCGCCCATTCATACGGTTGAATACTACACGAATCTGGCGCTTGAGCTGATTGAAGAAGGGGCTGCCGAGATTTGCATCAAGGACATGGCCGGTATCGGTCGTCCCTATTCGCTCGGTCAGATTGTGGCCAATATCAAAAAGGCGCATCCGGACATTCCCGTCCAGTACCACAGCCACGCGGGACCCGGTTTCAGTGTCGCTTCGATTTTGGAGGTATGCAAGGCGGGATGCGATTACATAGATGTAGGAATGGAACCGCTGTCGTGGGGCACGGGACATGCCGACCTGCTGACAGTGCAGGCGATGTTGAAAGATGCGGGTTTTCAAGTGGCGGACATAAATATGGAAGCCTACATGAAAGTGCGCTCTATGATTCAGGAGTTTATGGATGACTTCCTCGGATTGTATATCAGTCCGAAAAACCGTTTGATGAACTCGTTGTTGATAGCCCCCGGTTTGCCGGGCGGGATGATGGGTAGCCTGATGGCCGATTTGGAATCCAATCTCGAATCCATCAACAAAACCCGCGAGAAGAAACGCGAAGTGCTTATGACACAGGATGAACTGCTGATCAAATTGTTTGACGAAGTGGCTTACGTATGGCCGCGGGTAGGCTATCCGCCGTTGGTAACGCCATTTAGTCAATATGTGAAAAACCTTGCAATGATGAACGTTATGCAGACATTGAAAGGAAAAGAGCGCTGGAGTATGATCGCCGACGACATCTGGGATATGCTGCTGGGAAAAGCCGGCCGGTTGCCGGGACCATTGGCGCCCGAATTAGTCGAAAAGGCGATTGCCGAAGGACGCGAATTTTTTGAAGGCAATCCGCAGAAGAACTACCCCGATGCGCTTGATAAATACCGTAAATTAATGAACGATAAGCACTGGGAGGTTGGCGAAGATGACGAAGAACTCTTTGAATATGCCATGCACCCGGCTCAATATGAAGCCTATCGTTCGGGAAAAGCCAAAGTGGATTTCCTGGCAGACATAGCCAAACGGAAAGCCGCCGCACAGGAAACACAGCCGGTGATCGTTTCTGCCGCACCTGCGCTTGCACCTGCACCCGTCGCAGCATTGCCAACAACGCCGCAGACACTGACCGTGGATGTGAACGGACAACCGTACCGCGTTACGGTATCGTTCGGCGAACCGGACAATCGCAATTCGGCTCCCGCGCCGTTCGCATCGCCCGTTGAAGTTGCAGATAATAAAGAAAGTGCATCCGAAACAGTTGCGGAAGGCAAGGAATTATTGTCGCCGCTCGAAGGAAACTTTTATTTAGTAAAAAATACGTCGGATACGCCGGTCAAGGAAGGCGACACGGTAAAAAAGGGGCAACCTCTCTGCTATATAGAAGCAATGAAAACATACAATGCGGTCAGCGCTGAAAATGACGGAGTTGTCGCAGCCATTTGTTTTAATCCGGGCGAGAAGGTTTCGGAAGATGACGTACTGATGATTATTAAATAATGAACGAGATATTCCGGAATTTATATGAAATGACGGCGTTCAGCAATATCATTGCCGAACCGCAGATCCTGATTATGTACGCATTGGCCTTTCTTCTTCTCTATCTGGGGATTAAGAAAGAGTACGAACCCTTGTTGCTGGTACCGATTGCGTTCGGCATCCTGATTGCCAATTTCCCCGGCGGGGAGATGGGCGTCACGCAGGCCGACCAGTCCGGGATGGTGAACATTCATGGCGTGATGAAAAACGTCTGGGAGATGCCGCTGCACGACATTGCCCATGAAATGGGATTGATGAATTTTATCTATTATTTATTGATAAAAACGGGATTTCTTCCGCCCATCATCTTTATGGGAGTAGGCGCGCTAACTGATTTTGGGCCGATGTTGCGAAACCTGCGTTTATCTATTTTCGGGGCTGCGGCGCAACTGGGAATTTTTGCCGTATTGATCATTGCCATCATTTTTGGTTTTACCCCCAAAGAGGCTGCTTCACTGGGCATTATCGGTGGAGCAGACGGCCCGACGGCCATCTTCACGACCATCAAATTAGCGCCTCACCTGTTAGGTCCGATTGCCATTGCCGCGTATTCGTACATGGCCTTGGTGCCGGTTATTATTCCGCTTGTAGTCAGGCTGCTGTGTACCAAAAAAGAATTAAGCATCAACATGAAAGAGCAGGAAAAATTATCCGGCAAGAAAGTGGAAATCAAAAATTTGCGGGTGCTTAAAATCATTTTTCCGATTGTAGTAACAACCGTTGTGGCCTTGTTTGTCCCGTCGGCTGTGCCGTTGATAGGCATGTTGATGTTCGGAAATTTAGTGAAAGAAATCGGTGCGAACACATCGCGTCTGCTTGATGCGGCAGCAAACAGCATTATGAACGCAGCCACCATCTTTTTAGGCCTGTCGGTCGGCGCAACGATGACGGCGGAAGCTTTCCTCAACCTGCAGACCATAGGGATTGTTGTCGGTGGATTTTTGGCGTTTGCATTGTCCATATCGGGCGGTATTTGCTTTGTGAAAGCCGTAAATCTGTTTTCAAAACAAAAAATCAATCCGCTGATCGGCGCCACAGGATTGAGCGCCGTACCGATGGCGTCGCGCGTGGCGAACGAAATCGCATTGAAATACGATTCCCGCAATCACGTGTTGCAATACTGCATGGCCAGTAATATTTCAGGCGTGATCGGCTCAGCGGTGGCTGCCGGGGTGTTGATTTCTTTTTTGGGGGGGTGATAATTCTTATGGTAAATATTAATTATGGACGTAATCTTCGGAAAAATTTCGGAAACATATTTCTGTCAGGTATAAATGTATCTTGATTGATTAGTTTTATCTTGTTTCGCAAGCACTTCTTTTTCAACTAATTCAGTTAAATCATTTCTGGTTGTTCGGTCGTTTTATTGAATAACACCTAATAAGTTCCCCTACCTGTTTCACCTATTCTGCTAAATATATGTTTATCAACTAAATAATGCAACTCATCTATCGTAACAGATTTTCCTATATTATTGATTTCCTGATACTCGCTATTTGTAATTTTCCCTTTTCAGAAATATCGGAAATTTATCGGAAATGGAATTTTGTTGATTTATAATCCCCTTGCCTTGTAATCAACTCTTTTTCAACTAATTCATTCAAATCAGTTCGTGCTGTTCGGTCGGTTACTTTATACCTTTCTGCATAATCCGAACTTGTTATTTCCCCTTTGTCCCTGAAAAACAGGATAGCATCAATCTGTCGGCTGTTAAGCCCAAGTTTTCTCAGTTGTTCTTCGGTAAGTTGATTTTTGAAAAGCGTTACCATAAATCCGCCGTCTTCTTCTGCCAGTTCGGGTGCTGGTAATCCCGCATCTTTGCAGGCGTCTATGATAGTGATTGTACCGCGTCCCCACGCATCAATCAGTCCGCCTTTGAAACATACATCGGCAATAAGCAGATTGCGGGGCTTTGACTTGTGAGAGCGTTTCAGCGCTTCCAAACTTATGCCTTCGGGCAAACCGCCATCGTTCCAAATGTTTATCTTGTCGTCATAGACGCGCATTTGAGTAAAACTGCCCATATAAGTGCGATGTACCATCATTTAAGGTAATCATCGTGCCAACTGCTTTTGTATTCAATATTCTGACTTTCTGACATTTTTTATCTGTTAAAGTGCAAAGGTACATAAAAATACTGAAATACACCATGAGCAATAAAAAAAATTACAGCGCAAAGATACGCATTTGTTTCCGATTTGAGAAACATTTTAGTGAAAATTTGCGGCATAAAGTTTCACAAGTGATAAACTTTTTATATCTTTGCAGCGTGAAAAGGAAGATAAAGACATAAGAACTATTATGCAGACAAACAATCATCAAACAGTTGAT
>JAISUI010000033.1 GCA_031272155.1 Tannerella sp.
GAACAGTCAAAATGCGGCGACAATCGCATTTGGGGACAGGGGCAAACGCCTATAACAGAGATACTTCAATTCATCCAAAAAGAAAAGTATCCCATCTATTGCGACATCGAACTTGAATACAATGTCCCGCAAGGTTCCGACCCTGTGAAAGAGGTCGCCAACTGCGTGCAATATTGCAAAAGGGCGCTCGCTTCGGTCAGATTGCCGCAGTATATTTCCGACAATATGGTCTTCCAGCGTGAAGCGCCGGTTAAAATTTGGGGCTGGGCTTCAAAAGGCGAAGCTGTAACGGTCAGCATCAATGACCAGAGCGCCAAAGCTTCGGTCGGCAAAGACGGCACGTGGGCGGTAAACTTAAAGCCGCTTCCGGTTGGTGGGCCTTATCAACTGACAATCAAGGGTAAACAAACCTCCTATACATTTAATAATATTATGTCGGGCGATATCTGGGTTTGCAGCGGGCAGTCGAACATGGAGATGCCGCTCGCCGGTTGGGGTAAAGTTCTCAACTACGAGAAAGAAATCGAAGAAGCCAACTATCCTGATATAAGACTGTTAGTGGTCTATAACAAGATAGCCGGAACTCCTCAGAAAGACGCCGAGATGAGCGGTTGGGTAGAATGTAACCCGCTTTCAATACCCGAATTTTCTGCCGTAGGATACTTCTTCGGACGCGAACTATACAAAAATCTCAACATCCCTGTTGGCTTGATAGACAGCAACTGGGGCGGCACAAATGTCGAGACATGGACTACGAAAGAGACAATGAATACCATGCCGCAATACACTTCGCAGATGGCTGAAGTAAACAATCCGGATTTCGCTTCGCGCATCGGTAAAGACGTCAAAGGGCCTAACCAGTACCCTACCCTACTCTACAACGCAATGATTTCACCACTAACTTTTTATCCGATAAAAGGCGCTATCTGGTATCAGGGGGAAAGCAATGCAAGCATGGGACAACGCTACAAAAAACTCTTCCCGAATATGATCAATGACTGGCGCAGAGTATGGAACCAGCCCGACATGCCGTTCTATTTCGTGCAGTTGGCAAACTACAAAAATCCGCCCGACGAGCCGGGTGCAAGCGAATGGGCGGAACTCCGTGAGGCTCAGCATCAGACGCTCAGTCTTCCCAACACCGGTGAAGCAGTAACGATAGATATCGGCGAAGCGAATGATATTCACCCGAAAAACAAACAGGACGTAGGCTATCGCTTGGCGATCAATGCCTTGGCTAAAACTTACGGAAAGCCGTTTGAATATTCAGGGCCGGAATATAAAAGTTTTACAAAAGAGGGCGACAAAATCATCCTGACCTTCACACATATCGGCAACGGGCTGAAAGTTAAGAGCCGATACGGATATGTTGAGGGATTTGCGATTGCCGGAGCCGATAAGAAATTCTACTGGGCTAAGGCGGAACTTGTTGGAACAGATAAGGTTGCTGTGAGCAGTCCCGAAGTTAAATCGCCGGTTGCAGTGCGCTATGGTTGGGCTGACAATCCCGACGACGCGAACCTCTACAACAGCGATAACTTGCCCGCCTCGCCTTTCCGTACCGACGACTGGGCGCTTACGACTAAAGAATAAAGCAGCATCCTCCGGAAAACTTCATTTTCATAACCGTATGTCGTGGGCATACGGTTATGAAAACAAATGATTCATGCTGACAATAACATTATTTTTTATTTTATGTTATTAGCTAATAATCAATGTATTGTCCCGATTTTTCGGACAAAAAAGAAAAAAGAATTTGGAGTTAATAGAAATAACATCTATCTTTGCAACCCAATTATTGGAAACAAGATAATAATAAAATAGAATAAAGATGAAAAGAACATTTCAACCTTCTAATCGTAAAAGAAGGAACAAACATGGTTTCCGTTCGCGGATGGAAACGGCTAATGGCAGGAGAGTGCTCGCGTCGCGTCGTGCGAAAGGAAGAGCCAAACTGAGTGTTTCAGACGAATATCCTAAATGATTTATTATCAGAAGGTATTCATCTGCAGCTAAAGTACATCCTGAGAAAAAAACGAACGGAAAGAGAAGAAATAGAAAGTAGGAGTTCACACGACTTATTACTTTCTTTCTTTTTTTAACGCCCCGGATAGGATATTTGACGCATAGAACGGATGCCGGTTTACTATTTTTTATATTTTTGCTTTTCAAATGACGCAACAAATGAAGAATATATGGGAACAGTTCATGAATATGCCGATTCTTGCACACTTGGCATCGGCAGTGTTCGTTGTGTGCTTTCTTGTCTTTATCGTGTTGAGAGGCATGGATGAATATACCCGTCATAATGAAGCCGTTATCGTTCCCGATGTAAAAGGATTGCAAATGGAAGAAGCGGCGATCTTTTTTAAGAATAACGGCCTGCGGTATGTCATTGTCGAATCCGTTTATTCTAAAGAGGTCAAGCCGGGCGCCATCGTGAGCGTCAATCCTTCTTTCGGAGAGAAAGTGAAAGAAGGACGAATCATTTATGTCACTATCAATGAAACGGGTACGGAAAAAGCAACTATTCCGGATGTGGCTGATTTGTCGTTCCGGCAAGCGTTGATGAAATTGCAAACTCAGGGATTTACTACGATTGAAACAAAGTATATTGCAGGACCGTTCCAGGATTTGGCCATTGCTGTAGAATGTAATGGGAGAGAACTGAAACCGGGAGAATCGGTTCCGCTAACATCCCGCTTGATCTTGAAAGTTAGCGATGGAAAAATGGGAGGCGATTCGGACAACTCCGACGCGATTCAATCCGATGAAACCGGCACTGTCAGACCTAATTAAGACCGGCAAAGATGGACGAACTGACAAAACTGGAAAGTGGGCAATCCGACGATATCGTTGATAATGATGAAGATATATTTGATCAAACGCCCCTCTATGAACATTTCCGGTTTGTAGCCGACAAAAACCAATCTCTTATTCGTATTGATAAATTCCTGATAGACAGGCTTACAGGTACAAGCCGAAACCGCATCCAACAAGCTGCCGAAGCCGGCTGTATCCTCGCGAACGGGCAGGCTGTCAAAAGTAATTACCGGATCAAACCGTCGGATGTGGTATCTATTGTGATGGCGCGCCCGCGTCTTGAAACAGAAATTCTGCCCGAAAATATTCCGCTGAATATCACGTATGAAGACGATGATTTGCTGGTCGTAAACAAACCCGCCGGTTTGGTCGTCCATCCCGGACACGGAAACTATACCGGAACGCTTGTTAATGCTTTGGCCTATCACCTGAAAGATAATCCGGACTACGACCCTGCCGATCCGCGAGTGGGGTTGGTTCACCGTATAGATAAAGATACTTCGGGGTTGCTTGTCATTGCCAAAAAACCGGATGCCAAAACAAACCTTGGGTTGCAATTTTTCAATAAAACAACGCAACGCAAGTATGTTACGTTAGTATGGGGCATTCTCAAAAACGATGACGGACGTATTGAGGGTCATATCGGACGCGACCCGCATGACCGACTACTGATGCGGGTGTTTCCTGATGGCGAACAGGGGAAAGAAGCCATTACGCATTATCATGTCCTTCAGCGATTAGGCTATGTGACATTGGCCGAATGTCGGTTGGAAACAGGGCGGACACATCAAATCCGTGTGCACTTGAAATATCTTGGGCATCCCGTTTTTAATGATGCCCGTTACGGCGGCGACCAAATCCTGAAAGGCCAGACGTTTTCCAAATACCAGCAGTTTGTCAGGAACTGTTTCGCCGTATGCCCGCGCCAGGCGCTACATGCTAAAACGCTTGGTTTTATCCATCCCACAACCGGGAAGGAACTGTTTTTCGACTCCGAACTGCCGGACGACATGCAATGCCTGATAGGCAAATGGAATCACTATGTCAATAATATGGAGTTATGAAAAAAAACGTTGCAATCATCGCCGGCGGCTATTCGTCCGAATATGAGGTTTCGATCCGAAGCGCTCAAAACCTCTATACGTTTGTGGACAAAGCGTTGTACAACGTTTACATCCTTATTATTGAGAAAGACAAGTGGTACGTACGGTTTCCCGACAGTCAAACGGCGCCGGTGGATAAGAATGACTTCAGTTTTCAAGACAAAAACAACCGCGTAAAAATTGATTATGCGTACATTACCATTCATGGAACGCCGGGTGAAAACGGATTCCTGCAAGGCTACCTGGAAATGCTTCATATTCCGTATTCATCCTGCAATACGCTGACAAGCGCCCTTACATTTAATAAATATACCTGTAATCAGTTCCTGAAGGCGAAAGGCATTCTTGTGGCTGATTCCATCCGGCTACGACACGGGGAACCGGTGAATGAAAATGAAATTATCGCCCGCCTGGGACTTCCTGTTTTCGTGAAGCCTAACGAGAGCGGGAGCAGTTTTGGCGCAACGAGAGTGAAGGAAACGTCGGAAATACGGACTGCTGTTGAAAAAGCATTTCTCGAAGGAAACGAAGTGCTTATTGAACGTTTTATTTCAGGTACAGAAGTGACGTGCGGTTGTTACAAAACCTGTGGGGAAGTGGTTGTTTTCCCTGTTACGGAGATTGTTACGACGAACGACTTTTTTGATTACAGCGCAAAATACATGGGGGAAGTACAGGAAATCACGCCGGCGCGAATCCCGGACGAGGTGACCAAATGTATCCGGCGCGAAACGGCTGAAATTTATGAAATAATTGACGCCAAAGGAATTATACGGATTGATTATATCATCCCTCCGGACAAAACACCCGTTTTGCTTGAGGTCAATACGACGCCGGGCATGACGGGCACCAGTTTCATCCCCCAACAGGTAAAAGCTGCCGGATTAGACATGAAAAATGTGATGACAAATATTATAGAAAACAGATGAATACATATAATTTTGACGACATTCGTCCATTGAACGATGACGAAGTGAGTGGCGCGATCGAAGCGCTCGTCACAGACGAAGGATTCCGACGGGCGTTATCTTACGTGGAGCCTCATCTGGACTGGGAAGCCTTTGTGCAGAAAGCGCGTCAATGCCAGACAAGGGAGCAGTTTAAGACCATGCTCAGCTATCATGTAGTGATGGATGTGGCAAAGCAGAGTACGTTCTCATTGACCATATCCGGACGGAGTCGCCTGCCGGAAGGCGGTGCTCCTTGTACATTCATTTCCAATCATCGCGACATTGTGCTGGACGCTGCATTCCTGAATATCCTGCTCTATGATATCGGATGCGGACTTACACAAATCGCCATTGGCGATAACTTGCTGATTCAGCCTTGGATAAATACGGTAGTCCGGCTGAATAACAGTTTCATTGTCAAGCGCGGCATCGGGATGCGGGAAATGCTCGAAGCGAGCAAAAAACTGTCGGTTTACATCCATCATACCATCAAGGAAACAAAAGAATCTATCTGGATAGCCCAACGCGAAGGCCGCGCCAAAGATTCGAACGACACGACACAAAGCAGCGTCCTGAAAATGCTGAGCATGGGTGGTGAAAACGACGCGCGTACCAATCTGACGACGCTCAATATCGTCCCGGTCGCTATTTCTTATGAGTTTGATCCGTGCGACTACCTGAAAGCGCAGGAATTTCAGATGAAACGCGACAATCCTGATTTTGTCAAAAGCCAGCGCGACGACCTCCTGAACATGGAAGTCGGAGTGCTGCAAAATAAAGGGCGTGTACATTTCACGATATGCCGGCCGATTAATCCGGCGATCGAAAAAATTGACCCCGAAATGGACAAAAATGAACTTTTTTCGGCAATTGCATCTGTGATTGACAGGGAAATTTACGCAAATTACCGGTTTTACCCCTGTAATTATGTGGCTTATGACATGCTGTACCAGACAATGCGTTTTCGCGATACTTACGACCTGCGCGACAAAAAACTGTTTGAATCCTATCTCCAACAACAGTTGAACAAGATAGACATTCCGGATAAAGACGAGGCCTATCTGCGCGCCCGAATGTTGGAAATGTATTCCAATCCGTTGAAAAACAATCTGGAAAACAGAGATAACATCTAATAAAAGGAACGATGAAGGTGATTGCGGTCGGAATGAACTATGCTGCACACAATCAAGAAATGCAACATGCCTTAAAAAGGACAGAGCCGACTATTTTTATGAAAGGCGATTCGGTATTGAAAGACGGGAAACCGTTTTTTATCCCCGGATTTTCGACCGAAATACATTACGAAACGGAAGTGGTGATTAAGATTTGCCGGCTCGGGAAAAACATCGCCGAACAGTTTGCCTGTCGTTATTACGAAGAGGTGACCGTCGGCATTGATTTCACGGCGCGCGACCTGCAAACGAAACTGCGCAGCGAAGGCCTGCCCTGGGAAATCAGCAAAGCGTTTGATAACGCGGCGGTTACAGGTCGGTTTATTCCGCTGGCAGAAGCGGGAAACATAAACCAACTTGCTTTCCATCTGGATATTAATGGACAAACCGTACAACAGGGGAATACGTGCGACATGATTTTTTCCACCGACGAAATCATTGCCTGCGCAAGCGGCTTTTTCACCCTGCGGATGGGTGACCTGATTTATACGGGGACGCCTGCCGGCGTCGGGACAGTGAACATCGGCGACCATTTGCAGGGGTATCTGGGCGACAGGAAACTGTTGGACTTTTATGTGCGCTGAATTACCGGCTTGTGCAATAAAAACCGCAAATATGCGTTTATAAGAATGATGTTGATTATGAGGCTGATTTTATCAATATTAGGAATGTGCATGCTGTCGTCCATGGTATGGGCTGACGGCAGTCAGTATGCCGCACAGTCGGTTCTGTCGGAAGGGAAGTGGGTCAAAATCCGTGTAGATAAGACAGGTATCTACAAACTTACCTATTCCGACCTGAAAAAGATGGGCTTTTCCGAACCGGAAAAAGTGTCTGTTCACGGCTATGGCGGATGGATACTTGATGAAGATTTTTCCAAACCCTACATAGATGATGTTCCTGCCGTATCCGTTTGGCGGGGAAGCGATTACATCCTTTTCTACGCCAAAGGACCTGTAAAATGGACTTACGGGACAAACATCTACGGATATGACCGGCAAATCACGGAGTTTTTCCATGAGAATAATCCATATTCCATGTATGGCTATTATTTCGTCACGGATGCCACGCCGTCAAACGAGATGGATATAATGCCTTCTGTGAATGGCGCATCTCTGCAAATCAATACATTTGATGATTTTTTCCTGTATGAAAAAGAATTGGAATCCATTAACGCATCCGGTCGGGAATTGTTTGGCGAGAGTTTCGAGATGACCGGCCGAACCTTTTCGTTTCAGATTCCCGGAATAACGAACGACGACGCGCGGATATCCATGCGTTTTGTAGCCAAAGCGACTACCACGCCCGGCACCGTGACGCTGTACGTGAATGACCGGCAGATGATCCAGGAAAACATTGCGGTAAACACCAATATCTATACAAAGGGACTTGTATCGCTTAGCACAGCCGTGTGGAGCGGCGAGAAAAACGAAAGCCCGAAGGTGTCAATTTCCTTTACGCCATTCGGATACAAGAGTTGGCTGGATTATGTCAGGCTACAGGTGAAACGTCAGTTACAGGCTTATGGCGAGCCGTTTATGTTTTTCCGCAATGTATCGTCGCAAAAAAATGTTTCCCGATTTACGATCCAAAATGCCACATCAAACATGCTTGTTTTTGACGTGACAGACGGGATAAATCCATCGTTAGTCGAAACAACATTGAATGGCTCCGAACTGTTTTTTACTATTCCGGCAGACGATGTTCTGCATGAATTTGCACTTGTTGATTTGGCCGGATCTATTCCTTCGCCCGAAACGGTAGGGGAAGTGGCGCATCAGAATCTACACGCGCTACCCCAGACGGATATGGTAATTCTGTCGCCACCGGCATTTATTGCCGAGTCTGAGCGGCTGGCTGAAAAACACCGGACAAACACCGGAATCTCCGTTACCATTGTAACGCCGGAACAGATTTACAATGAATTTTCGAGCGGAACGCCTGATGCTACAGCCATTCGCCGCTTTATGAAAATGTTTTATGACCGACGCACGTCCAATGCCGACGCTCCGAAATATCTGCTGCTGTTTGGCGACGGGTCTTATGACAACCGCCAACTGACGGATACCTGGAAAAATGTCTCGCTGGATAACTTCCTGCTTACTTATCAAACGGCAAATTCCGTTAATGAGGATTCGTATGTAATGGATGATTATTTTGGATTTTTGGCTGATAATGAAGGACTTTCACATTCAACCGACCAATTATTGCTTGGCATTGGCCGGTTCCCGGCACGCACTACCGGACAGGCCAATGACATAGTGAACAAGGTAATCGCTTATATGGAAAATAAAGACGTCGGCACATGGAAAAATCAATTTTGCTTTGTTGCCGACGACGGAAGCAACAGTGATGGTTATAAAACCATCCACATGTCGCAGTCATACCAGCTAACGCAAGTCATTGAAAACAACTATCCGAGTTACTTGAGTGACAAGTTGTTTTTCGATGCATTCAAAAAGTCGAACGAGGGTGGCTTCGCATCCTATCCCGATGTGGAAACGGCTATCGTCAAGGACTTGAAAGAGGGTGTTTTTCTTATTAATTATACAGGCCACGGGAATCACGAGTCATGGAGTGACGAGCGCGTTATTACGGATACTTATATCCGCCAAACAACCTATTCGCACCTGCCGCTATGGATCACGGCGACGTGCGATTTTGCGCCTTTTGACGCTTTTGTGACCTCGGCAGGTGAAAATGTATTGTTAAATGCCAAAAGCGGAGGCATCGCCCTGTTTACAACTACCCGCGTGGCGTATGATGTTTCCAATTTCAACATCAATAAATTGCTGATAGAAAATTTATTAAAGACAGATAATGGCCGCCATCTGACCCTGGGCGATGTCATACGTGAAACGAAACAGACCTTCAAAGACCGGGACAGGGTGCGATTCGTTTTGCTCGGCGATCCGGCCATGACCCTTGCTTTCCCCGAACACCGAATGGAAATAACGGAAATCAATGGACAGGATGCTTCCTCCGACACATTAACATTCCGCGCTTTAGACAAAATCACTATCAAGGGACATATTTTAGCTCCCGACGGACAGCCTGCAACCGCTTTTCATGGAATGGCTTACGCAACGATAATGGACAGCGAACAGACTATTACAACGCTTGATAACAATAACACGGGAATCACCTTTGAATATAAAGATTATCCAAACGTGCTGTACAAAGGCAACAGCGCAGTAACCGACGGCGAGTTTTCATTGTCTTTTACCGTACCCAAGGACATTTCCTATTCCAATCTGCCCGGAAAAATAAGCATGTATGCCTATGATGAAACAAACCGTGCGGAGGCGCAGGGATGCTACAAAAGATTTAAGATAGGCGGTACGGCCACGCAGCCGGAAGACGATACGGAAGGCCCTGAAATACGCGCTCTTTACCTGAACGATTCGACGTTTGCCGACGGCGGCAAAGTGAATGAAACGCCCTTCCTTATTGCTGTTTTATGGGACAAGAGCGGGGTAAATATCAGCGGAAGCAGTATCGGTCACGATATCACGCTGGTCATTGATAACAACCCGCAACTAAGTTATAACCTGAACAGTTACTACGAATTGCTGTCGGAAGGCGAAGGAATGGGTATCATTCGGTTCCCCATCCCGGCATTGGCCGCCGGAAGTCATACGGCAGAACTTAAAGTGTGGGATGTGCTGAATAACTCTTCGACGCAGGTGTTTGGATTTGAAGTAGTGGAAGGCCTGAAACCGTTTATCACCGAACTGACCGCAGCGCCGGTGCCGGCACGCGATCAAGTGACGTTTATGCTTTCCCACAACCGGCCTGAATCGCAGATGACGGTCAATATCCGCGTCTATGACATGACAGGACGCCTCCGCTGGGAACATGAAGAAAACGGCTCTTCCAGTGTATTCAGCGCCTATACTGTTACATGGAACCTTACAGACGGCAGCGGCCGACGCCTGCCAACAGGCGTCTATCTCTATCGCGCCGCTATCCGGACAGGTGCGACTTCGGAAGCGACAAAAGCCAAGAAATTAATCATTCTGGCACAATAAAACCATTGCAAACAAGTTTATATACGCAGAAAGAAAAAATTTTGAAATGAGAAAAATCATTGTAAACAGTATTTTTATAATTACAGCATCGTTGGCTGGCCTGACAGTCCATGCTCAAGACAAGCAATTCAGCCCGATCCATACGGCTGTGCCTTCGCTTTCCATTGCCCCCGATGCACGAGGGGGCGGAATGGGAGATAACGGCGTGGCAACCCTTCCGGATATCAATTCACAATTTTGGAATCCGGCCAAATACGCTTTCATGTACAGCAAAGCAGGATTATCGTTTTCATATACTCCCTGGTTACGCAAATTAGTAGATGATGTAGCGCTGGCCTATGTTTCCGGATATTATAAACTTGGCCAAAGCGACCGCTACGCCATCGGCGCGTCCCTGCGATATTTTTCATTGGGCGAAGTGCCTAAACAGGATTACGGGGGAAATACTTACCTGAACCTGTTCCCGTATGAAATGGCGGTGGATGGAAGTTTCAGCATGAAATTATCGGAAGCCTCGTCAATGGCGGTTACTTTGCGGTTTATCCGTTCCGACATGGGAGCGGATGCCGAGGAAGAACTTTTGCAGCCCGACAATGGCGTTTCGGCCGATGTTTCGGGATATACGGAAAAATATGTTTATGTCGGAGAAGCGGAAGCGCTTTGGAGCGCCGGTTTCAATATTTCCAATATCGGCACGAAAATATCGTTCGACGGAGGCGTGACACAGCAATTCTTGCCTGCTAACCTGAAAATCGGCACCGGACTGCTCTATCCGTTCGATGAATACAACCAACTCGGCATTTATTTGGATTTAAACAAATACCTCGTTCCGACGATGCCTATCCGAAAAGACGGCGAAACGGATGAAGAGTTTGAAGAACGCCGGGATAATTATTATTCCATGAATGCGTTTTCGGCGGCATTTTTTAAGTCGTTTACGGATGCACCGGGCGGATTCAGCGAGGAATTGCAGGAAGTCAATATTTCATTGGGAATGGAATATAACTACAACGAGCAGTTTTTCGTAAGAGGCGGGTATTATTATGAAAACCGCATGAAAGGAAACCGGCAATATTTTTCCTTTGGCGCCGGTTTTAAAATGAACGTGTTTCAGCTGGACGCCGCCTACCTGATAAGCACCGTACAGAGCAATCCGTTAGACCAGACCTTGCGCGTAACGCTGTCGTTCGATATGGATGGCCTTAAAAGTCTGTTTGAATGAAAATCCGGACAGGCATCGGATATGATGTACATGCCTTTGCCGAAGGGCGGGCATTGTGGCTGGGAGGCGTTCGTGTGGAACATCCGCAGGGATTGGCGGGACACAGCGACGCCGACGTGCTGATTCATGCAATATGCGATGCCATCCTCGGCGCGGCCGGGCTGCGCGATATAGGAACTCTATTCCCCGACACATCCGGCGAATGGAAAGATATAGACAGCAAAATCCTGTTGTCAAAAACCATGCAACTGCTACGGGCGAAAGGCTATGAAATGGGTAACATAGACGCTATCGTGGTGGCCGAACAACCGAAACTGTCGCCCTACATCCCCGAAATAAAAAAAACATTGGCCGCTGTTATGCAAATCCCCGAAAATGATATTTCCATCAAGGCCACGACTACCGAAAAATTAGGCTTTACCGGTCGTAGCGAAGGCATAGCAGCGTACGCAACTGTCCTGATCGCATCCTGATCTGTAATTCAGTGTATTACGGCAAATATTCCATATCTTCGAGATATGGAATATTTCGACAATTATATACCGTGCACGGTCGGTCAATCCGCCGCGCATGGCTCAGTATTAAATCGTCTGAACTGTGATTTCAATATGATTAGGATGATTAGTGTGATTTTTTTAATCATGGCAATCACATAAATCTCAAAAATCAAAGTTCAGACAATCACAGTTCCGACAACTTTGTAAACCAATAAATCAAAATCAGCTCTATCGGTACGAATTGAATTGAAATATTATAAATTACAATAGAACAGAAATGAAAACGCAGAATTTACATAACTCGCTCACTGCGGCGGCAGGCATCAGCGCCCGGCACGGCAGTGCAGCAAAGCGCCGCGCATCCGCTTTCGTCGCGTACATTATATTATTGGGTACATCAATAGCCGCGCACGCGCAGAGCAATTACACCGTCACGGGCGGCGACGGCGGCAACAATATGACGGTAGCGGGAACGTCTGTTGGTAGTGCGGGTTACGTCCCCGCGACAGCCGGAGGAGACGGCAGCCACGGCACGGGCGGCGCGCTTCCGGGTCTTCAACAGGACGGCAACCCCGGTATAGGCACGGGCGGCGGCAGTCCCGGAGGAACGACCGGTGATACTTTCTCCGGAACGCAGCAAAAAGGCGGCGACGGCGGCATCTACACGGCAAATGTGCCCGGCGGCGAATACGGCAATTTTACAGTGACAGGCGGCAAAGGCGGCGGCGGACTCAGCTATCAGGTGACAGGCGGCTCGGCTGACCCCTCTGTGTACGGCGGCGCGGGCGGCGCGGCTGGCAAGGGCGGCTCTGGCGGCTCGAACAGCGGCGGAGGTGGCGGCGGCGGCAGCGCAGTTCTTACGGCAAGCGGCGCTATCACGGCGGAGAATATCGCGCTTTCGGCGGGTAGAGGCGGTGGCGGTGGCACTACCTTTAATGAGCAATACGGTGCTGGCGGCGGTGGCGGCGGAGGCAACGTAACGCTTGACGCTTCCGGCCAAACAGTCATTGTAAGCGGCGGACTGACGCTGACAAGCGGCGTTAATGGAACTGATGGGATGACCACATGGATGCCCTGGTCTAAGCAGGGCAA
This sequence comes from Tannerella sp., assembly GCA_031272155.1. GTDB lineage: Bacteria > Bacteroidota > Bacteroidia > Bacteroidales > Tannerellaceae > Tannerella. The sequence continues at coordinate 12,891 of JAISUI010000033.1, forward strand.
AGGCGGCGCGGGCGGAAACGTGAGTTTCAAGGCGGGCGTATTGCAAGCGCCGACTATCACGCTTAATAAAAAAGACGGCAATCTAACTTTTGACGTAGACACCCTGCGACTTGTTTCCCCATACACGGTTTTCGTTGACGCAGGCAGCAATCTTGGCGCGGGCAGCGTATATATTCCCAACCTGCTTTTAACGGACGGTACGGCTACGGTCGGCGACGGCGGGATTGCGCGTTTCGGCCGCCTTGCCATTGACGGCGGGACGTTAGCCTACGATGTGAACTGGTGGAATCTCCTTGGACGTACTTATACCGACAGTGAAGATATAAACCTCGGAGCGGGCGGCGTCACCCTTTACGTGGGGGCGACCGAGCAAACCCTATCCCGCAAGCTTACGGGAAGCGGCGGGGTGACAATGAACGCCCACGACTTCAACGGAAAGCTGACGCTCTCCGGCGCGAATACCTACACGGGTGGCACAACGGTAACTGCGGGAAATCTCGTTGTGGGCAGCGCGACCGCGCTCGGAACAGGCACGGTCACGCTGGACGCGACAGCAACCAACGCGAGAACAACCTTAATATTCGGCGGCAGCTATACGCTTGCCAATAACTTTGTCCTGAACGGCGATGTGACGTTTGACACGGGCGGCAATAACGTCGTCCTTTCCGGCTCGGTTTCCGGCACGGGAACGCTTACCGTGATTGGGGGCGGCTCCTTGACTATGACAGGTTCGGCTTCCGGCGCAGGAACGCTCACCCTGAAAGACGGCGGCACTTTGAAGGTTGGCGCGAATACGCTTGCCAATACCGATTTAATCATAGAGAACGGCGTTTTTGACATAAGCGGCGTAAGCGGCACAAGCGCGAACGTCAAAAGCGTTACGGTTCCTGATAGATACGCCGCGAGAGGAACGCTTACTCTCGGAGGCAAGACGCTGAACATAACAAATAACCTTACCGCGACCAACGGCGAGGTTAGACTGGGTTTGGACAGCAGCGGGACTATCAACGTGGGCGGCGCGTTTGTTACCGGCTCTAATACCCTGCTCGACATAACAAGCGCACCCGCATACGGCGTTACAAATACGCTGGTTACCGCAAGCGGCGGCATTACAGGTACGTTTTACTCCACCCTAATTACCGTGGGCGGCGAGGCGATTGCCTACAGCGATTATTCCTACATAGACGCGGTAAATGTTGCTGTTGATGGCACCGGAAAAAAACTGCAAATTATCGGCGCGGGGCTGGCGTGGAACCGTCAGACAAACGCGCATGGGACATTCCGTATCTATGAAGGAAGCACTTTCACGGTGACGGACGATTTGGCGGACAGAGATCCGGGGACGTTCACTGCGTTTGATTACTACGGTTGGGACGGAAAATCGCTTAAAAAGGAATACGCCGGAACACTGGTTCTGAGCGGCAATAACACCTATACGGGGGAGACTTGGATACAAAACGGCACTTTGGCGGGAAACATTCCGGAGAATACCCAATTGCTTCTCAGTTCGGTGTATGACGGGCTTGGACAGCCGCGCTCCGTCGGTATCCTATACGGTGGCGGAACGGTCGTAAATACGGTGGGATTTACGGTAACAGGCTATGAAAATATTCGCTCCAACTTCGCACGATTCCCCGGCTCTATCAATGCCAGCAACGCCGGAGGTCTGACAAAGGTCGGTTCAAGCGACACATATCTGTTACTCACGGGTACAAACAGCTACAGCGGCGGCACCAGGGTAGAGGGCGGCACTCTGTGGGGGAATATCCCCGAGGGTGGCGATTTGTATGTCGCGGCAGACGCTTTATATGTCGGCGATAATGGATTTTACAACACAGAACCAATGACCTACTACCGTGTTGCCCGAAGTGTCGGGGAACTGACAGGCGAGGGAACAATCGGCTATACCGACGGCTTTACCGTCCAAAGCGGCACGTTCAACGGCATAATTGACAACACGAATACAGCGCTCACGAAAACAGGCGCGGGTACGCTGACCCTCACCACCTCGAACACTTATACAGGCGCGACCACCGTAAACGGTGGAACGCTTGCACTTGGAACAAGCGGAATGATTGGCGCGGGCGGCTTGACACTGAACAGCGGCGCGACCTTTGACATCACAGCCGCGCCGAAAACCATATCCTCGCTGACAGCCACGGATGCGACCATATACCTCGGCGTAAACACGCTGAATGTGAGCGGAAATGCGGCGATAAACGGCGGCAGCATAAATACCACGGTAACGCTCAACGTAGGGGAATACTTCGACGCTATAGTAGCGTCGGGAACGCTTTCGTCTGAAAACCTGCCCGATTGCGGTGCTTATACGGCGGTGGTCTATAACGGGAACACGCTGCGGATTACGAACCCAGCGTTGGCTATCACGACGGACGCCCTGCCAAACGGCACGGTAGGCTGGTTTTATAATGAAACCCTTACCGCCGCAGGCACAAAACCTATTACTTGGAGCGTTTACAGCGGAGCATTGCCGGACGGCTTAACCCTGTCGAGCGCGGGCGTGATTTCCGGGAGGGCGACAATGGCGGGGACGTTTAATTTCACCGTCAAAGCGTCAAACGGCGTAACTGCTGACCAAACGCAGGCACTCTCTATTGAGATAGGCATCGATAGCGACGCGCCGACGCTTTCGGCGGGCAGCGTCAACCGCACAAGCGACACGGAAGCGAAGATTGGCTTCACCACCGACGAAGCGGGTACGGCGTATTATCTCGCCGTGGACGGCGGCGCAGACGAGCCGACAATAGAAGAAATAATTAACGCGAACCAGTCTCTCGGCTTCGTAAATGAGACGGTATCCGGCATAGCCGTTACTCTCGAGGCGGGCGCAAAGGATATTTACGTCGTGCTTGTAGATGTGGCGGGCAATATCAGCAATCTGCTGAAAATTCCGGCAGAGGTGTATGTCGCGTACAATTTCCAAGTATCTAATGGTAACTTCTTCGATTCACTTGCAGACGCTGCCGCCAACGTCCCGGAAGGCGGCACGATTACCATGCTGAAAGATGTGTCGGTCAGCATATCCTATATAACATTGGCGGCGGAAGCGACCTATACGCTCGACCTCGGCGGACACACGCTGTCGAACGCCGGAGAATTGATGATAACCGCAGGAACCGTTACCATCAAAAACGGTATGGTCAACAATACAAAGAGCAACGGCCTCGCTCTTCGTGTTGGTCCCTACGCGGACGTAACCATTGAGAGCGGCACATATACCAGCGGTATCTGCGCGATATATTGCATGGGCATGGTAACGATTGTGTCGGGACAATTCTCCAGTGTCACCGACCCGGATAACAAAGGCTGTCTTACAACGGCGACCAGCATTCCAACCGGAATCACAGGTCAAATTGTTCTGGCGCCGGGTTCGGTCGCCAGTGTGTATCCCTTTGTGAATGTTGCGGGAGCGACAAACGTAACGGTAACGGGCGGCGACCTCACCGCGCCTACGCTCTCAGCGGGAACGGTAAACCGCACAAGCGACATAACGGCGACCATCGGCTTCACCACCAGCGAAGTGGGTACGGCGTACTATCTCGTTGTAAACAGCGGAGCCGCCGCACCGACGAACACGGCGGTTAAAGCGGGAACGTCGCTTGGCTCCGTTTCGGCGGGCGCGGTGAGCGGTTTATCCGTTATCCTCACGGCGGGCGCGAAAGATATTTACGTCGTCGTGGAGAACTCGCAATATAATATCAGCACGCCGTTGAAAATCGAGGCGGCACCTGTCATCTACTACAACCCCGGCGACATTGCCGTTATTAACA
>JAISUI010000078.1 GCA_031272155.1 Tannerella sp.
CATACGGTAGCGTTCTTACAGGAACTTGGGATAGAGCCGGGCGAGGTGTTTGGACCTGCTGCGCCCGAAGCCGCCGCATTAGCCGCTTCCGCTAAACAAAAGGTAACGTTAATCATTGATAATTACCACAATCCTATAGGAAAGGTCTTTCGCGAGCTTCATCCTAACGCCCGCTATGTTCAGCTCGTCAATTTTCCGGGATACGACGGTACAAAAACGCTCGCAGACGTGATACAACGGAACATTCGGCATATTAACAATTAATTTTGTAATTTTGCGGCATGAAAGAGCTAAGAAGGAACATTTTATCAGCGAGTTGACATTATGCGCAAAGACGAGCGGCATGGCGTTGTTAGCCTCCAATAGCGCTAATGGCGCCAAACTGAAGACAGGCGACCAGGTCTGGGGCAATCAGCCGGTCGTCAATATTCCCAGCGTAAGCCGGATGAAGATAAAGATGGCGGCGCCGGAGGCGGATTTCAAAAGTATTAACGTTGGCGATTCGGTGGTTTATTCTTTCGACGCCATGCCTGAAAACGTCGGATATGGCAAAATAACGCTTAAATCGTCGGTAGGAACACCCTCGCAGCAAGTTTTGTTTTTTGGCGGGGGCGTTACGGTGATGTATAGCGACGGCAGACAGCCCTCGCGCGTTAAATTTTTCGATATTGAAGGGTCGCTCGACAGCGAGCAGCAGCTACCCGAACCCGGTTTCTCGGTGCATTGCAGAGTAATACTCAACTGTATGAAAGACACAATAGTAACGCCACAAGTAGCTGTTTACGCTATTGATTCGATGAAAGTGGTATTTGTACGGATGAAAGGTGGCGCTTACGAGATGCGCGAGGTGCTGACCGGCGCTTCGTCGATGCAGCACGTAGTGATAGACAAAGGATTGAAAGAGGGCGAGACGCTATCGCTTTTGCGTCCGGCGTCGAACCTGATACGCAAGCGCACCCCACTTGCGGCGGCAGATGTGGCAGCGGCGGCGGCGGCGGCAGATGCAACTAAGAAACCCCTGACAAGTTATCACAACAGGTCAGGGGAGAAAAAGAATCAGTAATCTAAATGCTTACTTTCTTACTTACTGCTGTTCGGCAGGGAGTTGCTCGGCGGGTTGCGCATTCTCGGACGACGTTTCCGTTTCCGTTTCCGTTCCGGGTACGGCGTTAGTGCCGAAACCGGGCGCAGGCATGTTGGGCGCTATCGGAGCGCTCACATTGTCAAGCACTTCCGACCCGCTGCCGGACTGTTCCTTAGGCCCGATGAACGCTGTGATGATAATGCAAAGCGCAACAAGCGCGCCGGCAGCCGTCCACGTAGCTTTCTCAAGGAAATCTGTCGTGCGACGCACGCCAAGAACCTGGTTCGACGAGGCAAAGCCCGATGCCAAACCTCCGCCTTTTGAGTTCTGTACTAATACAATAAGAACCAGAAAGACAGAAATTAATAAAATCAGAATTGTTAAAAACGTGTACATTTTTAATTTATTTTAAGTTAATAATCTTCTCTAAGTAGCGAATTTGGTCTGCAAAGTAAATATTTTTTTCCGGATATTTTGCATTTAAAGAGCGAATAATTTCAAGCGCCTTGTCATATTTTTTTTGCCGAATATACACACGAGCCAGAGTTTCAGTGAAATACGAATCGTCAATCGAGGGTGTTGCGAGCTGTTCTTCGGGTAAAATGTCATCGAACTCGTCGTTTAGCGATGTAGCAGGCGGGCTTGTATGTTGATTTTTCTTGTTTTCGAGCAGCGAATCGATGAGTTCCTGATAGCGAAACTGTTCGTTAGCGTTGTTACTTTCCGGCAGGTCGTCGGCGTTCTCTTCGAGCCAGTTGACGTAGTCTGCCGGATTGACCGTTAAAGAGGTTGCTTCCCGATGACGAGTAACAGGCTCTTTTACGGGCGTTGCAGTTTTATTCGTTGTCGTAGCAGCTATGCTCTTTAAGGCAAATTGAGGGTTAAGCAACAGAAAAAGCCGCTTACGGTCAGGTATGTGTATCGCCATCTTCTTCAGCTCTTTATCGAGCCTCACATCTTCAAGAGCAGCGAGGTTTTTGAGATACAGTATCTTGACGGCATGGCAGTAAGGATAGTCGTCGGTCATCTGACGCAGTTCTGCCAGCGACGCCCGCGTAAGCAGCGACGGGTCTGACATCCATTGATATAATTCGCTCTTAGTCATATATTTACCAGTTTGCTACTGTTTCGTTGAATATTTGGTCCACAATCTCGTCGATGATAATCTGGCAAAGCTCGTCCTGAACCTCGTCTATTGTTCTTTCGTTGCTAAATTCCTGATATGCCGAGAATGTTTTCTCGAAGTCGTTATCGGAGTTGGCTTTGTTGACGAACCTGGCGCGCACAGTGATAGTGAGACGGGTTTGCGAAGCGTAGGCGTCTTCTTTGACCGCCTGCGGCGTCATGTTGTAGCCGGTAATCTCGCCTTCCAACGACATGTCGCCGTTGTCGCGCGTGATTTGCAGCTTCGTGCGTCGCGTGTACTTGTCTTTCAGCGTTTCGTTAAACTTTTGGGATAGAGGCGCATACACTAAAGGCGACATGTTAGGGAAGTCCTTGATGGCTATGGAATGTACCTTAGTGTAGTCGATTGACGAGCCGCTGAACGAATAACTAATCGAACAGGAGCTTGCTGCTATCGACAGCGCTATAAATGCTGTTATTCCGTAGATGTACTGTTTCATTCCAATTCGTATTCTTTAATTTTACGGTAGAGGGTTCTTTCTGATATGTTCAGTTCCTGCGCGGCGTTCTTACGGCGGCCTTTGTTGCGCTCAAGCGCCCTGCGTATCATCTCTTTTTCTATATCGACAAGCGCTAACGGTTCTTCCACCGTTTCGGCGTCTTCCACTGCCTCGTGATGTGCCGACTGTGAGCTGTATAGCGTTTCGGACGGCTGCTTTTTTATCGCCGTAGAGCCGTTCATGATGCTGTGAACTAACTGTTTAAGGTCGTTCACGTCTTTTTTCATGTCGAACAGCACTTGATAAAGGATTTCACGCTCGTTGCCGAACACCTTGTACTCCTCGCTTGCATGAGTAGCAAGGGCGGGAAGCTTTTCCATCGCAAGGTTAGGTATGTGATATTTAAGCGTTTCTGCCGTTATCTCGCGTTTTTCCTCTATTACGGAGATGCGCTCGACGATGTTCTTAAGTTCGCGGACGTTGCCTGGCCAGCGATAGGAAAGCAGCAGCTGACGGGCGTCGTCGGTAAGCGTAACAGGGGGCATGTTGTATTTCTCGGCACAATCGCCGGCAAATTTGCGGAACAGCAGCAGTACGTCTTCCTGACGCTCGCGCAACGGCGGGATACGTATAGGTACTGTGCTGAGACGGTAGAACAGGTCTTCGCGAAACTTATGCTGTGATACCGCCTCGGTGAGATTGACATTCGTAGCTGCTACTACGCGCACATTAGTCTTCTGCATCTTCGAGGAACCAACTTTAAGAAACTCGCCGCTTTCAAGCACCCGCAACAAACGTACCTGCGTAGATAGCGGCAACTCGCCTACCTCGTCAAGAAAAATCGTGCCGCCGTCGGCAACTTCAAAATAGCCCTTACGAAGGTCTTTGGCGTCGGTGAACGAACCTTTCTCATGCCCGAACAACTCCGAATCTATCGTGCCTTCGGGGATAGCCCCACAGTTGACCGCTATATACTGTGAGTGCTTGCGAGGACTGTTGCGGTGTATTATCTGAGGAAACACCTCCTTACCCACGCCGCTCTCGCCGGTAATCAATACCGACAGGTCGGTCGGCGCTACTTGCAATGCAATGTCTATCGCCCGCTCTAATTCAGCATTGTTGCCTATTATACCAAAACGCTGCTTGACCTGCTGTATGTCGTTTTTTGTCATCTTTTTGCTCTGTTTTCTTCTTTATCAACTGACAAAATTACTGCTTTTTATCTAAAAATACAAAAATCAAGCCTTTTTTTTAACCTCTTTGTCGTTTTGGCAACGTTTTTGATACTAAAAGAATGATTTGATAACAGTAATTAATTATAATATATGGACGAAAACAAAGAAATGCCATTAGAAGAGGCGGAGAAGGCAACTTTTACTGCCAATGAAAATAATGAAGACGTGACAAATTTGCAGTCGGAAACTGACGAAATGTCGGTTAACGAAGCTAAAACTGACAGTTCGGCAGATGCTGCCGAGCAGTCGTCGGAACCGTCGTGGGAAGAAAAATATGCGGAGCTGAACGACAAGTATCTGCGGCAAGCGGCGGAGTTCGACAATTACCGCAAGCGTACTGTTCGCGAGAAGGCAGACCTGCTGAAAAGCGGCGGCGCTTCGGCGCTGACGGCTTTACTTCCGGTCATTGACGATTTCGAGCGCGCCTTGAGCAACCTCAAAGCCGCCGACGAGGTGGAGGCAGTAGCCGAAGGTGTGAAACTGATTTACGACAAGTTCGTCGCTTACCTCGCACAACAGGGCGTGAAGGCTATCGAAGCTGTCGGGCAACCGTTTGATACCGAACTGTTTGAAGCAATAGCTATGATACCCGCGCCCTCCGACGAGCAAAAAGGCAAAGTTATAGACTGCATACAGACCGGCTATAAACTCTACGACAGGGTTATAAGGCACTCGAAAGTAGTTGTAGGCGAATAAAAGAAGAATACAGATGGCAAAAAGAGATTATTATGAAGTGCTTGGCGTGAGTAAAAGCGCCACAGCCGACGAGATAAAGACTGCATACCGCAAGAAAGCTATTCAGTATCATCCGGACAAGAATCCGGGCGACAAAGAGGCGGAAGAGAAGTTCAAAGAGGCGGCAGAGGCTTACGATGTGTTGAGTAATGCCGACAAACGCCAACGTTATGACCGGTTCGGTCATGCGGGGGTAGGCAGCTCGGCGGCGGGCGGCGGCGGCTTTGGCGACGGTATGACTGTGGAAGACATCTTCGCCCATTTCGGAGACGTCTTCGGCGGCCATTTCGGCGGCTTTAGCTTCGGCTCTTCCTTCGGCGGAAGCGGAAGAAGCGGACGCAGTAGCCGCCCCCAGTCGCGTGGCTCAGACCTCCGCGTCAAAGTGAAACTCTCGCTTAAAGACGTCGCTAACGGCGTCAGCAAAAAGATAAAAGTAAACAAATATGTAGCCTGCCAAAAATGTCACGGCACCGGCGCGGAAGACGATAAAAGCGTCGCTACCTGCTCTACTTGTCACGGGAATGGCTATGTTACGCAACTTACGCGTACTATTCTCGGTCAGATGCAGACACAGTCGGTTTGTCCAACATGCGGCGGTCAGGGACAGACTATTACAAAGAAATGCCACGCCTGTTCGGGAGAGGGCGTAGTGCGCAGCGACGAGGTCATAGACATCAATATCCCAGCCGGCGTTATGGAAGGTATGCAGCTTTCAATGCACGGCAAAGGAAACGCTGCACGGCGAGGAGGCGTCAATGGAGACCTGCTCGTCGTCATCGAGGAAGAACAGGATAAGGAACTGTTACGCGACGAGAACGACTTGATATATAACCTTTTACTGACAGTGCCGCAGGCTGCCCTCGGCGATAACGTGGAAGTGCCTACTATCGACGGCAAGGCGAAAGTGAAAATAGAACCCGGCACGCAACCGGGTAAGGTGCTGAGGCTGCGTGGTAAGGGGCTACCCTCAATAAATGGCTATGGCACCGGCGATTTGCTCGTCAATGTTACTGTTTATATCCCTGAGAGCCTCTCCTCCGACGAAAAACAAAAGCTCAACCAGCTACGGACGTCCAATAATTTCCAACCAAGTCAGTCGATAAAGCAGCGCGTCTTCGAAAAGTTCCGCAATCTGGTCGGTTAGGAGTGATTTTAGTTAATGTTAAACAATTTGCACAGCGCTTAGAAGACGCTCGTCAGAAATTGGGCATTACTACCCGGTGATATGGAAGCCCTACGGGATAGGCGGGTTGAAAATCCCGAAGGGTCGGGACAAGCTCCGCACTCCAACGGGACAAGCTCCGCGTTCCTTACCCAACTTCAAACCATAAACCATAAGAAAACCAACAAAAACAAACAAAAACAAAAACAAAAGAAAACAAAAGAAAACAAAAGAAAACAAAAGAAAACAAAAACAAACAAAAGAAAACGTAGGATTTTCATATCAATAGAAGCAGCGTCCCTATCTATGCGTTTTGCGGATAATCAATAAAAAATTTGCTAAATTGAAAAAAACACATTACCTTTGCAGCGTATTAAGATATTATATTTATGAAAAAGAGACTTTATTATGCAGGCATAGCGCTCCTGCTCATCGGTTGCTCACCCAAAGAGCGTGGTTTTAAGATTGAGGCAAACATAGAAGGGCTACCCGACAGCACCCTCGTTCGCTTGCGTTACAAGGTAGATGGCGTGCAGAAGACCGATACGGCTTGTGTTATGAACCACAAGTTCGTTTTTAGCAACGACTCTGTCACAGAGCCTTTCAAGGCTACCCTCTTCCTTGACGTCCTGACGATAACCACCGACCAGATTACCTTTTATGCCGATAAGGGCAAAACGGAACTGAACAGTCCCGATTCGCTAAAGCACGCAGTAGTAACCGGTTCGTTAGCCGACGAAGAGAACAACGAATGGAAAGCGATGATAAAGGACTTGACGGAACTCAAGGATTCTATTCTAAAACAATTCAACTTTGCTGAAAGCGACGAGGTCAGAGATTCTTTGACAAAGCGCTATTATGCCACCGACAGCATTCAGAAGCTACGAGCAAAGGATTTCATAGTCGCCCATCCTAATTCGTTCATCAGCACAGAGCTGTTCAGTACTGTGGTGGGTTACAACCCCGAACCGCAGGAAGCGGAAGATGTGTTCAATCTGTTCTCGCCGGAGTTGAAGCAGACGAAAGCCGGACGTGAGCTTGCGGCAAAAGTAGGTCGATGGAAGGACACTGCGTTAGGCGCAATAGCCCCTGATTTTACCCAGCCCGACCTCGACGACAAGCCCGTCAGCCTCAAGGACTACCGCGGTAAGTATGTGCTTCTTGATTTCTGGGCTTCGTGGTGCGGACCATGCCGCATGGAGAACCCTAACATTGTTGTGGCTTATCAGATATACAAGACAAAAGGCTTCGACGTACTCGGCGTTGCGCTCGACAGGGCAGAGGCGCGAGCGCGCCTGCTCAGAGCTATTAAAGACGACAATCTCCCGTGGACAATCGTTACCGATTTCAAGTACTGGAACAACGAGGCAGCCCGCCTTTACGAGATAAATTCTATCCCCGCGAACTTCCTCATAGACCCCGAAGGGAAAATCATAGCCCGCAACTTGCGCGGCGAAAAACTGCAGGAGAAAATGGCAGAACTGTTCGATTAATTTAAACTCCTGCAAAAGATGAAAATTACAGACGTAAAAGTATGGCTGGTTCAGGGCGTCAAATACAACTGGACATTGCTGAAGATATACACAGACGAGGGATATACAGGCGTAGGCGAGGCTACGAACTGGCCTGGCAGTCCGGTAATATACGGAGCTGCAAAGCATGTCGGAGAGCGTATCATTGGTCTCGACCCTATGCAGACCGATTTTATATGGACTAAACTCTATCGCGACCTCAACTGGATAGGTCCGTATGGCGCCTCGCTGTGCGCTATCAGCGGCATCGACATGGCGCTATTAGACCTTAAAGCGAAGAAACTTGGCGTTCCGATGTACGAGCTGCTCGGCGGGCGCTATCGCAAAGACATCCTGCTGTATGCCAACTACTGGTTCATCGGCGGCGGGCATAATGCCGACGATTATGCAAAGCAGGCTAAGAAAGTAGCCGAGCTGGGCTTTACCGGACTTAAGTTCGACCCTTTTGCGCATACTAACTATCTCTATGGCGACAACCTCGCCTCTAACCTGACGCTTACACCCGCGCAGCAAGACCTCGCTTTCGAGGTTTCTAAAGCCGTCCGCGAAGCCGTAGGTCCCGATTTCGACATCATGATAGAGACACACGCGATGCTCAACTATCGGGTAGCGGTAAAGATGGCTGAGAGGCTTGCCAAACTAAATATAACATGGTACGAAGAGCCGGCAGGACCGGAGAGTTCGCAGACACTGCGCGCCATGCGTGAACGTATCCCATCAGAAGTGGCAATATGTGTCGGCGAAAGACACTATACCCGTTTCGGCATACGCTCGCTGCTCGAAAAACATGTTTGCGACATCATTATGCCCGACATCACCCGTTGCGGCGGTCCTTCGGAACTCAAGCGCATGGCTATAACCGCCGAGCCGTACAACGTACTGATAGCGCCTCACAATCCTAACGGACCTCTCTCAACTATCGCCTCGGCGCATGTCTGCGCTTCAATACCAAACTTCTTCCGCCAAGAGTTCATGCTGATAGACGTGCCTTGGCGAGATACGGTCATCGACCACCCTATTTCCGAAATGATTTCCGACGGCTATATACACCTTAGCGCCCGTCCGGGTCTCGGCGTTGACCTCGTGGAAGAAGAAATGGAACGACATCCGGGCATCACAAGCAATCCGCCTGATAATTTTTATATCTGATAAAGTATGATGAATATGAGACTTGTTATCTTATTATTAAGCGCCGCAGCCTTGCAAACACAGGCGAGTGCGCAGATGCTTAAGCCCCTCCGGGTCGTGCAGTTGTGCGACCCGCAATTAGGCTTTGGCAAAGACGGCTTTGCAGCCGACTCGGCACGTTTCGAACTGGCGATACAGAAGGTCAACGCTCTGGCTCCCGACTTCACCGTTATAGCAGGCGATATGGCCAATGACGTCAATGACAATCACGCCGTCGCCGTCTTTCTGAAAATAAAAGCCAAACTGAAATGCCGCACTGTCGTCACACCCGGCAATCACGATCTGCCCGACCCCGTAACAGAAGAAGGTCTGAAGCGCTACCGACACCGGTTCGGCGCCGATTTCAGCGTGACCAAAACGAAAGGCGTGACGCTTATCTCGGCCAACACACAACTGTGGCGAGTAGCACCGGAGAAGGAAACGGCACGGCAGGAACAACAATTGCTGGTGGCGCTAAAGAAAGCCAAAAGTCGGGGCGACAAAGTCATCCTGATCACTCACGTGCCGCCCTTTGTAAAGTCGGCCGACGAGAAAGATCAGTATTACAACATTCCGGCGGCCAAACGTGCGGAACTGCTGCAATATTGCGCCGACTACGGCGTATGCATCTGGTTTGCCGGACATACGCACAAAACGCATCGGAACGACTACAATGGCGTCAGTATCCTCAATGGCGAGACTACCAGTAACAATTTCGACGGTCACCCGCACGGCTTCAGGCTGCTTACATTGCAGCCCGACGGCAGTTTCGACTGGGATTTTGTGGAGTTGAGCGACGCTGATATGCAGAGCGGTAACCCCTGATTCCCTTAGAACACGTATCCAACCCTGACCGTAAAATCCATACCCAAGTCGCTCCCGTCGGATCTGGTATAAACATAGCCAATGCCGCCGGATAGCTCGAAATTGAAATAGCGGCCAAAATTGCGACGAAAGCCCCATGCGGGAATGATTGAAAAGGCGGGTTCAACCGTTACGTTTTTGCTAATCAATACCAAACCCGGATTGACAGTGGTTTTGACGGCAAAGAAGTCCGCCGCATTATATATAGTGTTTTTGCCTTTGGCAGCGCGGCGCTGCAAGTTGTAATACCATCGCGGTTCAGCCCTGAAGAGAGGAAAGACGGCGTAACTCGTTAAATCAGCAACGCCTGCGACATACCAATTCCAATACATGCCCGTCAGTTCTATCTCGCTGCGCATTGTACACACGTTCGACAAACGCGTTTCGTTGTTTACCCATACTCCAAACGCTCCTGCTTGCACACTCCAGATGGACTCTTCCACCGTTGCGCCCTGTGCAAATATCCGATTGGCTGACAGGATGCACAGCAAACTAAAAATAAGTACTTTTCTATTCATCATTTCATTACATTATTATTGTTGCAAAGATAGCAAAAAATATTTTCCCGGAAAAATATTGGCGGATTCCGAGACACCCGCACCTCCTACTCTACATTCTCTCCGGCGCCTCAATCCCCAGCAGCGACAGTCCAGACCGCACTACTTTGGCCACATTGGCCGAGAGCATAAGGCGCAACTTCTTGATCTCTCCGTCCGTTTCGTTGAGGATGGAATAGTCGTGATAGAACTGGTTAAATTCCTTCACGAGGTCGTAAACATAGTTGGCTACGCAGGCCGGGCTGAATGTTTCGCCCGCTTCGCGGACGATCGCCTCATAGTCGTAGAGCAGCCGGATAAGCGACTCCTCTTTGGCATTGAGCGGCACGGCGCCCGGCAACTGTTCGGACAGGCAAACGCCTTGCTCCTTAGCTTTGCGCAGCACCGAACAGATGCGGGCGTATGTATATTGAATGAAAGAACCTGTGTTGCCATTGAAGTCAATGGATTCTTTCGGGTTGAAGGTCATGTTTTTTCGCGGATCCACTTTCAGGATAAAATATTTCAGCGATCCCAGGCCGATCATGCGTATGATATCGTTGGCCGCAGCTTCGCTCAGGCCGTCTAATTTCCCGAGTTCGTCGGAAATCTCGCGGGCGGTGCGGATCATTTCCTCCATCAATTCGTCGGCATCCACTACCGTTCCTTCGCGGCTTTTCATCTTCCCTTCGGGCAGTTCCACCATCCCGTACGAAAAATGCACCAGCCCTTTCCCGAAAGCGAAACCCAGTTTGTCTAACAGAATGGAGAGCACCTGGAAGTGATAATTCTGCTCGTTGCCTACGACGTAGATCATCCTGTCTATCGGATAGTCGTCGAAGCGCAGTTTGGCCGTCCCGATGTCCTGCGTCATATATACCGACGTCCCGTCGGAACGCAGGAGCACTTTTTCGTCCAGCCCGTCAGGTCGGAGATCTGCCCACACGGAGCCGTCGTCCCTCCGGTAGAAGATACCCTTCCGCAGACCTTCGAGCACCGTCTTTTTCCCCTCCAGGTAGGTTTCCGACTCGTAGTAAATCCGATCAAAAGCCACACCCAGTTGCCGGTAGGTAGCGTCGAAACCTTCGTACACCCAGCCGTTCATCTTTTTCCACAGCGCCACCACCTCCGCGTCGCCCGCTTCCCAGAGCCGGAGCATCTCCCGCGCTTCGGCCATCAGAAGCGATTGCGCTTCGGCCTCTTCACGGCTCAAACCGGTGGCTTCCAGTTGGCGAAGCTCTTCTTTATAATGTATATCGAAAAGGACATAGAAATCGCCCACCAGATGGTCGCCCTTCTTGCCGGACGAGGCAGGCGTAACGCCCTCGCCCCATTTTTTCCAGGCCAGCATGGACTTGCAGATATGAATCCCGCGGTCGTTGACGATATTGGTACGCACCACGCGGTAACCGTTCGCTTTCATTATTTCCGACAGGCTGAAGCCGAGCAGATTATTGCGGACATGTCCCAGGTGGAGCGGCTTGTTCGTGTTGGGCGAAGAATATTCGATCATCACTAACGGCGCGTCGTCCGCAGCTTCACGGAAGCCATACTTCGGCTGAGCGTTTATTTCCTGTAGCGCCTTCAGCCAGAAGGAAACCGCAATCGTCAGGTTAAGGAAACCCTTCACTACGTTGAAGTCTGCCACGGCCGGCACTTCCTCCTGAAGATATTCCCCGATTTCGCGCGCCGTTTCTTCTGGCGATTTCCCGGATATGCGCAACAGCGGGAACACGACCAGCGTCCAGTGTCCCTCAAATTCTTTTTTGGTCTTTTGTAACTGCAACTGGCCTTCGGGCGCTTCCGCCCCGTAGAGATGGCGAATGGCGGCCTCGATGGCGCGGATGATTTGTTGTTCGATCGTCATAGCGTATTAATTTGTGGCAAAGGTACGATTTTTCCGTATTTTTCAACTTCTAAGGCAAGCATTTTTTGCGTCTTCTCTTCTAAAATAAATGAAACGCTGAAATTTTAGCAAATTTTATGACAAAAATATTTGCAGATATGCAACAAACCGTTTATCTTTGCCCCCGGCTTGTTAAGAAAAACAGCCATGGTGAAGTTTTAGTGTAAAAAAATGAGGAATATGAAGATGATTTTTAGAAGGATGATTTGTTCGCCACGTTCCATGTTCGGAAATATGGCGAGAAAAGTTGCCGGCTCAAACAGAAACAATATAAGGGGTGAAAGTTTGATGCCCCTGATTCGTATGCCATGGAGGGCAGGAAAGTCATATACGTTAAAATTTTCTCCCTTTAG
Source organism: Tannerella sp. (assembly GCA_031272155.1). GTDB lineage: Bacteria > Bacteroidota > Bacteroidia > Bacteroidales > Tannerellaceae > Tannerella. The sequence continues at coordinate 12,200 of JAISUI010000078.1, forward strand.
TCCCATAACTTCAGTAACGTCTGCCTGCAGCAATACTGATGAAACTGCTGTTTATCTAAATGTTAAGAAAAGTTGGTGGGGGGGGTAAACCACTGTGTTTCAAGCTATTATACCCTGCGGAATCCCCTCTCCTTTGTAGGTTATCATCACTTAATTTCGTTGCCGCCCGCCGAAAGGTTGCACAATCACATGCCATCTTTTGCCCTTTTACAAAGCGGGAGGGAGAGTCTCTTTCCATCTCGGGGACGACTTTTCGCTCTTTGGGGAAAGCCCGGCAATCTCTGGGGGGAATCCCTCAACTTTTGGGGAAACTCCCCAGACTTTGGGGGAAGCCCCCGAGACTTGCGGGGAACTCCCCCAAATTTGCGGGGGATTCCCCGAATGTTCTGTGGAATCCCTCCGAACTATTGAGGTAACTCTTCGGATGCTTCGGATAATGTTCTGCATCTTTCGGAAACATTCCGGATGGAAGCCTTTGGAATTTCCATTTTATGTTGGTTTTTTTATCTATCATTTTAATATTAATTAATAAAGTAAGATTATGTCGAATCATGATTATCTTCCGCGCCAAGACGCGGATCTCGGTCCTTGGGCTACGAATTTTATTACGCAGCTCACCCAGAAGGCCACGGCCTGGAACATTCCCAATACGATACTTTCGACCTTGGGAACACTTAATACTACGTGGCAACAGAAATTTACAATTGTGGAATCGCCGACGACGCGTACGCCCGTCGCCATAGAAGCCAAGAATGAGGCTGGCGAAGCGCTCAGGGAAGCGCTCCGCTCGACGATAAACGAATACATTCGTTATAATCACCTCATTCCCGACACGGGTCGCATGGAACTCCGGCTACCCATTCCGAAGGAAGATCGTACGCCGTCGCCCGATCCGACGACGCACCCCGCGGCGCGCGTCAAACCCGTAGAACCGTTGCAGTTGGTCATCAGTTATTTCAACGATGAAACGGAAAGCAAGGCGAAGCCCGACGGTGTGCACGGCGTGGAAATCAAGTGGGGATTTGGCGATTCGCCGCCTGCCGATGCCGACGAACTGACGAACTCGGTGTTCGACACTCGCACGCCCATCACGCTTACCTTCCACGGCTCGGAACGCGGACGCAGGGTCTATTTCTTCCTTCGTTGGGAGAACACGCGGGGAGTGAAAGGGCCTTGGAGCGTACTTTATTCAGCCGTCGTACCTTAGAACAAAACGTGATTATGGAATCTATTAATACCCTCATGAACCGCAGGCTTCGGTCTGCGGTTTTTTTGGTCTTTGGGGAATTGGGGAAAGGGACGACGCACAGCGAAGACCAATATTGATTTATCCGAACAGATCGGAATGTGTACCGCTTTCTAACAGGACTATGCCAGCGCAAGAGAAACTTTTTTTGCCCACAGTTATTTTTTATCCGCTATATCATATTAAATCAACGCATTACGCCATAAACCTGAAATTGTTGAAAACTTTTTCAACATAATTCACTCCCAAAATGATAGAAAATCTGTAACTTTACCCCCTTCATTAACAGGGTATATCGTCGGCCTGTCGGTTGGCCGGATTATGAAGTATTTGGAAATGAGCGAAAGAGAGACATTTTATCACACTCCTGTATTGCTTCGGGAAAGCATAGAGGGATTGCATATACGGCCATGGGGCGTATATGTGGACCTTACTTTCGGTGGCGGCGGGCATAGCCGCGGGATTCTGGAGGCGCTGGGAAAGAACGGGAAGCTATACGGATTTGACCAGGATGCGGATGCAGAAGCCAATATTCCTTCGGACGAGCGATTTGTTTTTGTCCGCGGGAATTTCCGTTTCTTGTTCAATTTCCTGCGCTATCATGGCGTGGAGCAGGTGGACGGGATACTTGCCGACCTGGGCGTGTCGTCGCATCATTTCGACGACGAGCGACGCGGATTCTCGTTTCGCTACGACGGCGAGCTGGACATGCGGATGAATAACCGTGCGGGGCAGACGGCGGCCGATGTGGTGAATACCTATTCGGAAGAACAATTGGCGGACGTATTTTATACCTACGGCGAACTGAGATCGTCGCGAACGCTGGCCGCCCGCATTGTGGAAGCGCGAGAAAAAGCGCCTCTCCATACGATCCGGGACTTACTGGCCGTCGTGAAACCGTTTGCCGGACGGGAGAAGGAAAAAAAGTTCTACGCCCAGCTGTTTCAATCGTTGCGGATAGAAGTGAACGACGAGCTGCAGTCCCTGCGCGAAATGCTGGAACAGGCGCTCTCGGCGCTCAAGACAGGCGGGCGGCTGGCAGTCATCACCTACCATTCGCTGGAAGACCGACTGGTGAAGAGCTTTATCCGTTCAGGCCGTTTTGACGGAATGAGCCAACAGGATTTCTACGGTAACCGATTTACGCCTTTCCGGATAATTAACAGCAAGGCCATAACGCCTTCGGAAGCTGAGATTGCACAAAATCCCCGCGCCCGGAGCGCCAAATTACGAATAGCGGAAAAAACAGGAATAGTATGAGCAGGACAGATACAACACATAAATCAAAAAAGAAACGCAAAGGTCGCAGCACGTTGCTTTATATCTTGAGCGGAGGCATCCTCAAGGAGGAGTTTGTGGTGCGACATGTAGGGCTTATTGTGTTTGTAGTTTTCCTGCTGTTTTGTTTCATCCTGAACCGCTACGCCTGTTTTTCCAAACTGCGGAAAATAGACCAGCTGCAGCAGGAATTGCGCGACGTGAAGTATGAACATACCGCCGTTTCCGGCCAGCTGACGGGGAGTAACCGCATTTCGCAGGTCGAAGAATTGGTGAAGCGAAACGGGCTGGACCTGGAAAGCGCCAAGACGCCGCCCTATATTTTACACAGATAATCGGGAGAGAAGATGGCAGGAAAGAAAAGATCGAAAAATGTAACGACGGAGAACAACCAGGCTTTGTTTCGCTATGCAATCGTAATCCTGGCGCTTAGCATCGTCTTCATCCTGATTCCCATATTTAACTACCGGATCGCTTTTGTCGAAAAACCCAAGATGCCCCCCACTCCGATTCCCGAAAAGATTAACCCGACGCGCGGCAATATTTATGCAGCCGGTGGGGAATTGATGGCAACCACCATCCCGAAATATCGCCTCTATATGGATTTCCTGGCGGAGGGTTTCAAGAAAGATTCCTTCCTTAGATCCAAACGGAATGGAGTGGATTCGCTGGCTTTCTGTCTTTCAAAGAAATTCAAAGACCGTTCGCCGGAAAGTTATAAGCGATACCTGCTGGCCGGCTTCCAGGCGAAGCAGCCAAGTCGTGAATATTCTGTTTATGGGGGACGCCTGTCATATTCGGACTTGAAAGAAGTGAAACGCTTTCCGTTTTTCCGCTACGGAAGGAATGCAAGCGGGCTTTATGAAAAAGAAATGACCGAGCGCCAGAAACTTTTTGGCACATTAGCCTCGCGTACAATCGGCGGCATTTATGGCGATCTTGATTCCGGTTATTCAAGGGGGAGCTATGGGCTGGAATTGCAATACGATTCCCTGCTCCGTGGCGAGCCGGGAGTAAAATCGAAGATTCGTATCGGCCAGCGATGGGTCAATGTGGTGGAGAAAGAGCCTCAAAACGGATATGATCTCCTGACAACCATAGATGTCGGGATTCAGGACATAGCCGAGCGGGCTTTGATAAATAACCTGACCGAATTTAACGCCGTATCGGGAACCGTCGTTGTGATGGAAGTTAATACGGGCGAAATAAAGGCCATCACCAATATGGACCGGATTAGCTCCGGCGTCTATCAGGAAGGGGTGAATCATGCCGTCAGGGATGAGATTGAACCTGGCTCGACGATGAAGGTGGCCGCCATCATGGTTGCGCTCGACGACGGACTTTGCAAACCCGACGATGTGGTGGACATCGGCAACGGGATATGGCAATATAACAAAAAGGCGGTGAAGGACTGGAACGCCGGCCGGGTGCCTAAACCGCGAATCACGGTGGAAGAGGCCATCTGGAACTCGTCCAATGTGGGCGTGGCCAAAACGATCGTGAAGGGCTACAGGGAACAACCGTCCAGGTTTACGGAAGGACTTAACCGCGTCGGCATAGACGCCGATCTGAAACTGGAAATCCAGGGCGCCGGACATGCGAAGATCCGCACCCCGAAGGACAAAGAATGGTCTAACCTGACGCTGGCATGGGAATCGTTTGGCTATGAAGTGAGGGTGCCGCCCATCTATATGCTTACCTTTTACAACGCCATAGCCAACAATGGAAAAATGGTGCGCCCCATCTTCACAAAAGCCATTATGAAGAACGGCGAAGTCGTTCAACGCTTTTCGACCGAAACGCTTCGTTCGTCCATCTGTTCGCGCACGACGCTGAACACCGTCCGGGACATGCTGGAGGGCGTGATAGAGCGTGGCACCGGCAAGCCGGTTCACTCGGAGGTTGTTTCCATTGCCGGCAAAACCGGAACGGCGCAAATTGCCCAACGGGGCGGCTATTCATCGCATAATGTATCGTTCTGTGGTTATTTCCCGGCTGATAAACCGAAATATTCCTGTATTGTCGTGGTGAATCGTCCAAGCGCCGGCCCGCTTACGGCAGGGATTATTTCCGGCGGCGTATTCAAAACGATCGCCGAAAAGATCACGGGGCTACAGCAAAAATTAGACCTCCAGACGATGGAAGCGGATTCTGCAAAAATAGACATCCCGGATGTCAAGAGCGGAAATACGGCGGCTTTGAAATCCATCCTGGATGAGTTTAGCATCCCGTCGGACATCAAACAGACGAAAAGTGAATTTATGACCGGCGAGCGGAATAAGGGAGGCAGTAAACTGGAAATAAAAGAATTGACTGTCAAGGAAGGACTTGTTCCACGGGTAGTCGGGATGGGAGCGAAAGATGCTGTTTACCTGCTGGAGAAATCAGGCTTGCAGGTCAGGCTCTCCGGCAAGGGACAAGTTATTTCCCAATCTATCGCGCCCGGACAGAAAATCGTCAGGGGACAAACTGTTTCAGTCGTATTAAAAGATTAAACAATAGAATTATGGAATTAGCTGCACTTATCAGGAATTTGCATCCGAAAAGGATCGTGGGGGATGAAACAATCCCCGTTACAGGTATCCAGTCCGACTCGCGGAAAGTGGAGGGCGGATTCCTGTTTGTTGCCGTCAGGGGAGTAACAGCCGACGGACACCATTTCATAGAAAGCGCCATTGAAAAAGGTGCGATGGCTATCGTCTGCGAACGCATACCGGATCAGCATCATTCCGACGTCGTCTGGGTGGAAGTGGAGGATTCGGCGTTGGCATTGGGCATCCTGCTGGACGCGTGGTACGACCATCCTTCCGCCCGGCTGAAATTGGTCGGGGTGACGGGCACAAACGGGAAAACAACAATAGCAACGCTTCTTTACAAACTTTTCCGTGAAGCGGGATATAAGGCCGGATTGATTTCGACGGTATGCAATTATATAAACGATGAGACGTTTCCGGCCACGCATACGACACCCGACCCGATCACGCTCCACGCTTTGATTGCACAAATGGCGGACGCTGGATGCGAATACGCCTTTATGGAAGTCAGCTCCCATGCGATAGACCAGCGGCGCATCAGCGGACTGCTGTTTGCCGGTGGTATTTTTACCAACCTGACGCGCGATCATTTGGATTATCACCAGACAGTGAGCAATTATCTGAAGGCAAAGAAAAAATTCTTTGACGATCTGCCTGCATCCGCGTTTGCCATTACGAATGTGGATGACAAGTCAGGGCTTGTCATGCTGCAAAACACGGTTGCCCGACGATATACATATTCACTCCAAACGCTGGCCGATTTCAAGGGAAAGATATTGGAATCGCATTTTGAAGGAACGGAAATGACCATCAATGAAAGAGAAGTGAATGTCCACTTTGTGGGACGTTTTAATGCCTACAACCTGCTTGCCGTTTATGGTGCGGCTTTCCTCCTGGGGCAAGACGCGTATGAAACGCTTGTCATCCTTAGTCGTTTACGTCCTGTGTCGGGACGTTTTGAAACGTTTCATTCCCCGTCGGGCTATACCGCCATCGTTGACTATGCCCATTCGCCAGACGCGCTGACAAATGTGCTGAACGGCATACAGGAGGTCATGAACGGAAACGGGCGTATCATCACGGTCGTCGGCGCCGGAGGCAACCGCGACAAGGGGAAGCGTCCTCTGATGGCGCAGGAAGCCTGCAGGTTGAGCGACCAGGTGATTTTAACCTCGGACAATCCACGCTTTGAAGAACCGGATGATATCATTCGGGATATGATGGCCGGTTTGAATAAAAGCGATCTTGAACGCACACTTTGCATCACCGACCGGGCGCAGGCCATCAAAACAGCAACCTTGCTGGCCCAAAAAGGCGACGTGATCCTGATAGCAGGCAAAGGCCACGAAGACTATCAGGATGTAAAGGGCGTCAAACATCATTTTGACGACCGCGAAATTGTCAGGAATATTTTTGCAACCCAATCATAACTACCTATGTTGTATTATCTGTTTAATTACTTAGACCAGATTGACGTTCCCGGAGCAGGCCTGTTTAAATACATCTCGTTCCGTGCCATTCTGGCGCTTGTGACTTCCCTGTTTATTTCGACCATGACAGGTCGGCAGATCATAGATTTCCTGCGACGAAAACAAATCGGGGAATCTGTCCGCGATCTGGGACTGGAAGGCCAACTCAGCAAAAAAGGAACGCCCACAATGGGCGGAATCATCATCATCATCGCCATCATAGTGCCGGCGATATTGTTTGCGCGTCTAAACAATGTCTATCTGATTATTATGCTGATTACGACACTATGGCTGGGGACGCTCGGTTTTGCAGACGATTATATCAAAGTGTTTAAAAAGGACAAGGAAGGATTGCAGGGAAGATTCAAAATCATCGGGCAAGTTAGTCTGGGGCTGATTGTCGGGTTAGTTCTGTTTTTCAATTCGGACGTCGTGATTCGTGAAAATGTCGAGGTGCGCAATTCGGAACATGCCATTGAAGACGTCCGGTTTCATGCCGACCATACCAAATCGGCCAAAACAACAATTCCGTTCTTTAAGAACAATAATTTTGATTATGCGTGGCTGGCGGCGTGGGCGGGCGATTACAAGACGGAAGTCACCTGCGGATTGTTTATCCTGATTGTAATCTTTATTGTCACGGCCGTATCCAACGGCGCTAACCTGACGGATGGATTGGACGGGCTGGCCGCGGGCAGCTCGGCGATTATCGGGACGGCATTGGGTATTTTTGCTTATACCTCGTCCCATATTGCATTTGCTTCCTTTTTGAATATCATGTTTATACCGGGGGCGGAGGAATTGGTGATTTTTGCAGCCGCATTTATCGGCGCCACGATTGGGTTCCTGTGGTACAACGCCTATCCGGCGCAGGTATTTATGGGCGATACGGGCAGCCTGACGCTGGGAGGCATTATTGCCGTCTTCGCCATTATCATCCGGAAAGAACTGCTCATCCCGATCCTTTGCGGAATTTTCCTGACGGAAAGTCTGTCGGTAATGATGCAGGTGGCCTATTTCCGATATACGAAGAAAAAATATGGCGTCGGACGACGGATATTCAAAATGACGCCGTTGCATCATCATTTTCAAAAACCGGGTGATAACAGTATTCAGGCGTTGTGGCAAAGGCCGTTCCGTATTGTGCCGGAGTCCAAGATCGTGGTGCGTTTTTGGCTGATCGGGATTATTTTGGCAGCCATCACATTGATTACACTAAAAATAAGGTAGGGAATGAGCAGGAAAATCGTCATACTGGGAGCGGGAGAAAGTGGGACGGGAGCTGCTGTCCTGGCAAAATTGAAAGGATTTGATGTATTTGTATCCGACTGTTCTTCTATCCATCCAAACTACAAAAAGATACTTGATGAACACGCTATTTTGTGGGAGGAAAACCAGCATACCGAAAAAACTGTCCTGCAGGCCGACGAAGTCATAAAAAGCCCCGGCATACCGGATAAAGCGCCGGTCATTCAGAAGGTAATGGCGGCAAAGATCCCGATCCTCTCCGAGATAGAATTTGCCGGACGCTACACCAATGCCCGAATGATTTGCATCACCGGCAGTAATGGCAAGACGACCACCACGATGCTGACTTACCATATCCTGAAACAGGACGGACGGGATGTCGGGCTGGCAGGCAATGTAGGCAACAGCCTCGCCCTTCAGGTGGCCGAAACGCCTCATGCGTATTATGTGATTGAATTGAGCAGTTTTCAGTTGGACAACATGTATGATTTCAAGGCGGATATAGCTATTCTGCTCAATATCACGCCCGATCATTTAGACCGGTATCAATACGAGTTTCAAAACTATATAGATGCGAAGTTTCGTATCATCCGCAATCAGACATCCCGGGACGCATTTATCTACTGGAAGGATGACCCTGTCATCGCTCACGAACTGACGAAACGTCGTCCAATGGCGACGCTTTATCCGTTTTCGGATGCCTGTCATTCTGAATTGAAAGGGTCTCTTTGCGACGGACAAATGATCATTCATACTCCAAACGGGATTTTTTCGATAGACCGGAATGAACTTTCGCTTAAAGGTCGGCATAACCTCTATAATGCAATGGCGGCGAGTCTGGCTGCCAAGATAGTAGGCGTCAGTGACGCAACTATCCGCGAATCGCTTGGCAATTTCAAGGGCGTCGAACACCGGATGGAGTTTGTTGCGCGCGTAAAAGGTGTGGATTATATCAACGATTCCAAAGCGACCAATGTCAATTCCTGCTGGTATGCACTGCAAAGTGTTCACGTTCCGGTCGTACTGATCCTCGGCGGAACAGATAAGGGCAATGATTATTCCGAAATCGAACCGCTTGTGTCGGAAAAAGTAAAGGCGTTGGTCTTCATGGGTGTGGACAACACTAAATTGCACCATTTCTTTGATGGCAAAATAAAGATCACGGAAGACGCGCGTTCCATGCAGGAAGCGATAGAAAAAGCCTCCCGTCTTGCAACCGAAGGAGATACGGTATTATTGTCGCCCTGTTGTGCAAGTTTCGACCTGTTCAACAATTATGAAGACCGCGGCAAACAGTTTAAAGAGTGTGTACTAAATTTGCAGAAGTATGAAAAATAATGTTTTACGAAATGTGTTCTGTGGCGATCTGTCGGTATGGATTATTTACTTGCTGCTTGTGAGTGTTTCCATCACGGAAGTATTCAGTGCGACAAGCATCCTGGCCTACAAAGGCAATATCCTGTCGCCCATCAGCCGTCATGTTGGATTTTTAGCGGCCGGCTTCCTGATTGTGCTGGGGCTGGCTCATTCGCATTGCAAGTTTTTCTCATTGGGCATCCTGCTTCTGCCATGCTCCGCCGTGTTGCTTTTCCTGACCATGATGTTCGGTAAAAGCACGAACGACGCCACTCGTTTCCTGTCCATTTTCGGTTTTCAGTTTCAGCCTTCCGAATTGGGCAAACTGGCTTGTATCCTTTATGTTGCCTTTTTGCTCAGCCAACGTTCGCGATTTTCGGACGACCGTATTTACAAAATGATTCTTTGGGGTATCGTCCCGATTATTTTCCTGATTGTCTTTTCCAATTTCTCAACGGCGTTTTTGCTGAGTTGCGTCTGCTTCCTGCTGATGTTCATTGGCCAGATTCCATTTAAGAAACTGGGAAAATTGCTTTTGGTGGTGAGCGTGGCTATATCTGTCTTTGTATTGGGTTATTTTGTCTTGCCGAAAGAGATAACAAAATATTATCCGGACCGCTTTGTAACGTGGGTTAATCGTATAACCGACCATCAAAAAACGGAAGAAAACAACAACAAAGGTAAATTTACCCAAGTGGACTATGCTAAAATTGCGATTTTCAAGGGTGGCATCATCGGAAAAGCGCCCGGGCGGAGCGACCTGCGGGAGTTTCTACCACAGGCGTTTTCTGATTTTATCTATGCCATTATTATTGAAGAGACGGGAATGTTCGGAGGCGTCTGTGTGCTTTTGCTATATGTGATGTTAATGATACGGGTAGGGGTGATTGCCCGACGATGTGAAAAACTGTTTCCCAAGTATTTAGTCATCGGATGCGGGCTTATCATTACCATACAGGCGCTGATCAACATGTCGGTGGCCGTCAATTTGATTCCGGTGACCGGTCAGCCGCTTCCGCTAATCAGCCGGGGAGGAACCTCTATCCTGCTGACTTCCGCCTATATAGGCATCATACTAAGTATTAGTCATTTTGGAGCTAACATGAGCGAAGATGAAACGGAAGAAACAGAAATAGAAACAAAAAAATCAGAAACGGCGGATGATAAAAATCCGGAAGAAAATCCTATCTTCGCCGTCGAAACGAATGAATAAAAAAGTAGAGAAATGGAACCATACCGTATGATCATAAGCGGAGGAGGCACTGGCGGACACATTTTCCCCGCCATTTCTATTGCAAACGCCTTCAAATCCCGATTCCCCGACGCGGAAATCCTGTTTGTCGGTGCAAAAGACCGTATGGAAATGGAACGAATTCCGGCAGCGGGCTACAGAATTGTAGGATTGCCGGTTACCGGATTCTATCGGAAAAAGAAACTGCGCAATATCGGCGTCATCCTGAAATTGATCCAAAGTCTCGGAATTGCCCGTCGAGTGATACGGGATTTCCGTCCCGACGTGGTTGTCGGGGTAGGTGGATATGCCAGCGGACCTACCTTGTGGATGGCTTCGTTGATGGGCATCCCGACGCTGATTCAGGAACAAAATTCCTATGCCGGCGTAACCAATAAATACCTTGCTAAACGGGTTACGAAGATATGTGTAGCCTACGAAGGAATGGAGCGTTTTTTCCCTGCCCATAAAATAGTGCTTACGGGCAATCCCGTGCGGAACGATCTCGAATATATGTCGGCGGACAGGGAAGAGGCATTGAATTATTTCCAGCTCCGCCCCGATAAGAAGACCGCGCTCGTGATTGGCGGCAGCCTTGGGGCGCGGAATATCAACCGGGGAATTGGAAAACAGTTGGACATATTACTGGATGCGGGAATCCAGGTCATCTGGCAAACCGGACGTATCTACTATGACGCCGTCCGGCAACAATTAGAAGGGAAAGACACGAAAAAAGCGCTCTGGTACGCCGATTTTATTTCGCGCATGGATTACGCCTACGCCGCTGCCGACGTGGTGGTGTCGCGGGCGGGAGCAGGCAGTATTTCCGAACTCTGCATATTGAAAAAACCGGCCATCCTGATCCCTTCGCCAAACGTAGCGGAAAACCATCAGATGAAAAATGCCATGGCGATTGTCGTCAAAAACGGCGCCATCATAATAGATGATAGCGCCGCGGAAGAATGTCTGTGCAAACAGATACTGGACCTCATTAACGATAGAATCAAAATGCAGTCCCTGAGTAAGGCAATCGGTTTGCTGGCGAAGCATCAAAGCGCCGAACTGATTGTAAATGAGATAGAAAGTATAATAAAAAGTAAGAGCAGATGAATATATATCAAACAGAATTTGCCTATTTTATCGGGGCTGGCGGTATCGGAATGAGCGCCTTGATCCGCTATTTCCTGTCTAAGGGAATTGAAGTGGCCGGTTATGACAAGACGGCTTCGCCCTTAACGGAACAATTAAAAAATGAAGGCGTATTCATTCATTATGAGGATGATATTCTGTTGATTCCCAAAAACTTCAAAAATCCCAAAAAAACATTGGTAGTCTATACGCCTGCTGTTCCCGATACGCTTACAGAACTGACTTTTTTCAAGGAAAAAGGTTTTGAAGTATTGAAACGTTCTGAAGTGCTGGGATTGATTACCGAGGCGGAACGAAGCCTGTGTATTGCCGGAACACATGGTAAAACAACCACTTCCACTATGACCGCCCATATACTGAAACAGTCGCGTATGGCGTGCAATGCGTTTCTTGGCGGCATATCAAAAAACTACGGCAGTAACTTCATCCTCTCCGAGCACAGCCCGCTGACGGTGATTGAAGCTGATGAGTACGACCGTTCGTTTCATCGGCTTACACCCTACATGGCGCTGATTACTTCAGCCGACCCCGATCACACCGATATATACGCCACGCCGGAAGCATATCGCGAAAGTTTTGAACAGTTCACCTCGCTGGTTCGTCCCGGCGGTGCGCTGATTATGAAATCCGGCATCGCCGTTACGCCCCGACTGCAAGACAATGTCCGTTTTTACACTTACTCGGCCACAGACGAAGATGCGGATTTTCACGCGCGACAAATTCGTATTGGAAACGGTGAAATCGTGTTCGATTTTGTCGGGCCATCCATGCAAATTACGGATATACAATTGGGGGTGCCGGTGCAAATCAACATCGAAAACGGTGTGGCGGCCATGGCTTTGGCATGGCTGAATGGCGTTTCTATCAAAGAAATAAGGGATGCAATGAAAACATTTGCCGGTGTTGAACGTCGTTTTGACTTTATTCTCAAAAAGGACAATGTCGTCCTGATTGACGACTATGCGCATCATCCGGAAGAACTGAAAAACTGCATAAAATCAGTGCGATTGCTCTATGAAGGACGGAAAATTACCGGCATTTTCCAGCCTCATCTTTATACCCGCACCCGCGATTTGGCCGACGCGTTCGCCGAAAGCCTTTCGTTGCTTGATGAACTGATACTGTTGGACATCTATCCGGCGCGTGAAGAACCAATACCGGATGTGACGTCACAACTCATTTTAGACCGCGTGACGATACCCGATAAGAAACTCTGCACCAAAGAAACCTTATTGGACGTAATCGCCGCCGGAACGTATGAGGTCGTGCTGACGCTCGGCGCCGGCGATATTGACCGGATGGTGGAACCCATTAAAGAAATACTGGAACGGAAATGAGAAAAACTATCCTGTATATCCTTGTAGGAATCGTGATCATCGGTGGCTTGTTCGGATTCCTTTCTGCAAAAGAAGAATCGCCGGACAAAAAGGAGGCTGTCTGTCATGAATTGGTGATCTCCATTGTAAACAAAAATAAAGTGAATTTTTTGGACGAAAATAACATCATCACCATGTTGAAAAATGCGGACCTTTATCCGGTCAACCGGCCTCTTCACACGGTCAATACCTACAATATTGAACAAAAACTTTCATCCAACGGACTAATATTAAAAGTAAAAGCCTACAAAACGCCGTCGGGAAACGTAAAAATTGAAATTACACAAAAAATTCCTATCTTGCGGGTGTTTAACGCCAAGGAAAGTTTCTATGTGGATGAATCAGGCTCCATTATGCCGGCTGATTATTTACATGCAAGTTATCTGCCTGTTGCCAGCGGAGCTATCGAAAGAAAACTGGCCACGACGGACTTATACAAATTTGCGTTATATTTGCAGAAGCATGATTTTTGGAATCATTTAATTGAACAAATTTACGTACATCCTGATAATGAGGCAGAACTGATACCTCGCGTGGGTGATTATCGAATAATTTTGGGAAGTTTTGATGATTTTACGGAAAAAATGAATAACTTGCAGCTTTTTTATGAGCAAGCCATTCCGAAATTAGGATGGGATAAATATAAAACAATTAACTTAAAGTACAAGAATCAAATTGTTTGTACAAAAAAATAGATATGTTATGTTGGATACAAATTACATCGTAGCCATTGATCTCGGAACTTCCCGCTTGTCGGGAGTCGTAGGCGAAAAACTTGCGAACGGCAACATTTCCGTTATCGCCAAGGAAACAGTGGAAGCGCCAGGGTGCTTCCTGCGGGGGCATATTCATAATCAGACCGAAGCCGCTGCACAAATGCAAGTCCTGATTGGGAAATTAGAAGATTGTTTAAAAAAATCGTTTCAGGACAACTATAAGAACGTAAAAATTACGGGCGCATATATCGGCGTGAACGACCTGCTGCTTCGTTCATTGGAACAGAAGCAATCCGAATCGTTCCACATACCGGGATCTGTCACAGAGCGCGATATTCAAGAAATGACCGGACGGTGCGAAGCATATAAGCCGCAGGAATATAATATATTAGGAACCACTGCCCCGATGTGGTACTTGGACGACCGGTTCGTATCCAATCCCTTAGGGGCCTACTGCGAACAACGGATTGAAGCTCGCTTTAAGGCGATTGTTGGGCCACCGGCCTCCCAGCTAAATGCAATTACCCATGGCATTGAACTGAAAGATTGCCTGATATCTTTACAGACATTGGCCGAAATTGCTCTCAGTCAGAGCGATAAAGAAAAGGGTTGCGCGTTTGTCCATTTGGGTCGGTATGTCACTTCTGTCGCCGTGTATAAAACGGATGAGTTGTATGATTTCGTAGTGATCCCTCTGGGCAGTCATCTGATTACAAAAGACTTAGCCGCTTATTTAGAGGCGGACGAAGCTATCGCCGAAGACATTAAAGTGAAATATGGCATTGTTTCACAGGAATATACGGATATAAATCAGATGATTCCCGTTGAAACAAAAACGGGAACAAAAGAAGTTGCCCTGGGCGACATCGGCGCCGTCATTGAATCGAGAGCAAGGGAAATTATCGGAAACGTATATGCCCGGATTCAAGGGATCATCGAATCTTTCGGAGGAATCGAAAAATTGGAGGCGGGATTTATTTTGACGGGAAATGCAGCCAAACTGAAAAACCTGACGACAATGATCAAGGAACGCTACGAATCGAATGTACGAATTTCATCTGTTCCGGAGACTTACGCTCAGTTGGACAAACCATACATCTCAGCCGTCAGTGTGATGCTGAAAGGGGAAAATAACTGCGTCTCTTACGAAAAGATCCCTGTAGAGGCGCCCCCTTCCGATCCAAAAGGACCAAAAGGCCCTCCTGTACCAAAAAAGAAAATTAGCGAAAAAATGATGGATTTGTTTCAGAATGCTTTTATTACGGATTAAATTGCTTAATTTAAATTTATTATAATATGGAACCAAACAAAATGGATGATAAGAAATTTGACATTATAACTGGAATAAAAATACCGCGCAATCCGACAGCCATCATCAAAGTGATCGGCGTAGGCGGCGGCGGCGGAAATGCTGTCACGAATATGTATAAGGAAGGAATACAGGATGTTTCTTTTGCCCTGATAAATACGGACAGACAAGCGTTGAAAAATTCCCCTGTGCCGGTAAAACTTGCGATAGCCGAGTTAGGGGCAGGAAATGATCCGAAAAAGGGAAGAGCGCAAGCGGAAGAACACAAAGCGGAAATAAGCGCTTTGCTGCAAGACGGGACGGAAATGGTTTTTATCACTGCCGGAATGGGCGGTGGGACAGGTACCGGCGCTGCGCCCGTGATTGCCCAAATCGCAAAAGACATGGGTATTCTTACCATTGGCATTGTCACGATTCCTTTTCTTTATGAAGGCGACTGGAAAATTAACCAGGCATTGGATGGCGTGGAAGAAATGAGCAAACAGGTGGATGCATTGCTTGTGATTAATAACGAACGGTTGCGGGAAGTCTATGCGGATATGACTATTTTGAATGCGTATAAAAAAGCGGATGATACGCTGCTGATTGCCGCAAGAAGCATTGCAGAAATAGTAACTGTGCCCGGGTATGTCAATGTGGACTTTGCCGATGTGAATACCACCTTGAAAAATGGCGGCGTAGCCTTTATTTCTATTGGATACGGCGAAGGCGATAGACGGGTGGAACAGGCTATCGAAAATGCACTCCATTCGCCTTTGTGGCATAATAACGATATCCGTAATGCCCAAAAACTGCTTTTCAACATCACGCACGGAAGCGCAGAAAATGAGCCTACCTTGCGCGAAACCGAACATATTGAGAATTTTATGCGACGGTTTAATAAATACATTCAAGTAAAGAATGGATTTGTGTTAGACGAATCGTTGGGCGAAAAAGTGAAATTCACGATATTGGCCTCCGGTTTCGGATTGAATGACCTGGAGATGTATATAGAACAGGAAAGAAAAGAAGGGGAAGAATTAGACGAAAGAAAAGAAAAATTTTATGGTCCAGGCAAAGGTGGTCTGGTTGGCAAACATATTCAGCCTGTCTCATGGGGGAATATCTCCCTGCTGGAACCGGACGAATTGGACAACGAAGCCATTATCAAGATTTTTGAAGACTATCCGGCGTACAACCGCGATCGCAAATACCTGAAAATGGCGCGGGAAAAATCGTTGTGAATCAGGTCAGCTTCTTTTGACAGGAGAGGCGGCTTTCCTCATTTTCCGGCGGAGAGACAAATAGCCCTTCGCTGACAGGAAACAGACTGTCAGCACGATGATAATAAACGCACCTGACGGAATCTGGAAAAGATACGACAGGAAAAGCCCTGCTACACAGGCGAAAAAGCCAAGCAGGACGCTTCCAAAAATGATCCGTTTAAAGTTGGAAGTAAACAGGTTTATCGTCATCTGTGGAACGGTTAGCAGGCTCATTAGCAGCATAATGCCTACCAAACGAATAGACAGCACAATAGTGACGGCAATAAACATCGTCATCAGGTATTCGATGAATTTTACCGGAACGCCTTGTGTTCGTGCAAAATCGCGGTCAAAGGCCGAATACAGGATTTCGCGGTATAAAAACAGGTAGGCCGCAAAGAGGATCAGCGCAAACAAAGCCGTCCACAGAATGTCGGTTTGGGAAATCGTCAGGATGTTTCCGAACAGATAGGACGACAAATTGGGTGCATAGCCTGGCGTCTGTACGATACAAACTACCCCGATAGCCATGCCGAGCGACCATACGGCGGCAATCGCCGAATCCTCGCGTACGTGCTGCGATTTGCTGACCCATTCTACGCCAAGCGCTGACAATACGGCAAAAAACAATGCCGACAAAAATGGATGAATCCCCAAGTAAAAACCCAACCCCAGCCCGCCAAACGACGCATGAGTGATCCCCCCGCTGACGAAAACTAATCGGCGAGAAACAATGTAAGTGCCGATCATTCCGCAAGCTACGGCAATAAAAAAACTCCCCCACAGGGCGTTCTGAAAAAATGTATATCTTAAAATATCCATGTTGTCCTTATTAATTTTCTATTTTCCCATCATTATGAACGCTTCATCCTTGAGCGCATCGGGCAGGCAAACGCCACGCAACTGAAGGCTCCGCATCCATCCGCCCACTTCTGTATTGCGCAACGTATAAAGCACTTCCCTGAACTCATTTACCGCCGATTCAGAATACATTCCGGAATCTACGCCGCTATATATATCCAATTCTTCATCATCATAATATTCGATTTTATCCTGCGTGGCTGTAGCCAGAAACTTTTCGCGCTCGCACACCTCATGCTGTCCGCAACAGATTTCCGGGACAACCGGCTGTTTTTCATCCGTATCATCCGATGGCCGGCGACGTTTTTCAAACCGGTTAATACCGGCCGATACAATGCCCAGAATAAGGATAGCAAGTAAAATATACCACATAACGTTTTATTTCATTGCAATTTCAGACAATTGAAACCCTGCCAGCCGCAAATCTTCCCAGAAATGGGGATAACTCTTGGAAACGACCGCTACATCCGCTATCTGCACACCTTCAGGCCGACAAACGGCTGCCGGTGCAAAAGCCATCGCCATCCGGTGATCTTCGTATGTCGCTATAATCGGCGAAATGGACGCTTCGCATCGCTCACCGTCCCATTCAAGAAGTTGTCCTTCCCGTTCCTTCAGCAAGTATCCCCATTTGTGCAATTCTGTCTTCAATGCGTTCAGACGGTCTGTTTCTTTGATTTTTAAACTTTGCAAACCGCTGAAACAAAATGGAATATTGAGCAGCGCACAAGTAACTGCAAAGGTCTGCGCCATATCGGGAATATCCGTAAAATCATAAACAAACCGTTCGTTCGGAAGGGTATGACGGCGTTTCAAAGTGACGCCTTCCGGAGTAAACACCGTTTCTACGCCCAATCGTTCAAACATCGGCGCAATCGCAGCGTCACCCTGCATACTGTCAGGAAACAAACCCGTCAGGGATACTTCGCCGCCGTCTGAAAAGGCAACAGTTTCATACCAGTACGATGCAGCGCTCCAATCAGCCTCGACTGTAAAAGGAACAGCCTTGTAAGCGCCCGGCGCTATGCGGAAAGTCTGTCCGTCGCGAGAAACATCAACGCTCGCCCCAAACCGCTTCATCAAACTGACTGTCAATCGAATATACGGCACAGACACCGGACTGCCGGTCAAGTGGAGCGTCATTCCGTTTGTCATCGTTGGGGCAACCATCAGTAATGCAGAAATATACTGCGAACTGACGCTTCCGTCCAATGTGATTTCCCCACCGCGCAATTGTCCGCCCCGAATACGCAGAGGCGGAAATCCTGCCTTCTCTATATATTCAATGTTCGCGCCCAAAGCGTTCAAAGCATCTGCCAGAATACCTATCGGCCTGTTTTTCATCCGTTCCGTGCCGGTGATGGTCCACAATCCGTTCTGACCCGACAGGTATGCTGTCAGGAAACGCATGGCCGTACCTGCTGCTTTCACATGAATATCAGGCGAATGTAACCGCAGAGCTTCTACCATCACCTCCGTATCGTCACAATCCGACAAGTTGTGTATTTCCTGCGGATGTGCACTTAAAGCATTTAGTATCAATATTCTGTTGCTAATGCTTTTGGATGCGGGCAATGTAATAACAGCCCGGATATCTGTTGGCGCTTTAATGAAATAGTCCATCGTTTGTCCGAAAATTTCGTTTACCGCCTGTTTTTGTTCGCTCAAGTCCATTTTTCCGGTAATTGCACGAAAAAAATGACGCCCAAACGGAAAATCAAGCGCACAAAAGTAGGAAAAAACCGGCGTATATCCAATGTTCAAACCTCAATTAACCGTTAAAAAGTTTTACAACGAAAAAATGCAAAATTCGACCCGTTCTGATAAGCATTGAAAAACAGGCCATTATTTATCTTATTGAAAAGACGAGAAAATCCACTTAGTTAATTTGTATTAATAAAAAACTTTTTGCGTCTGAGCGATTATTCATTACGGAAAAAAAATTATCTTTGCACTGAAATATGAAAGGGTATCCCATAGAATATGGAATAAACAAAGAATAAATTAATAATAAATTAGTACACAAATATTTAATTAAAATTTTTACATCATGGAGAAAAAATTCTACTTGCCATTACTCGCCTTAGCGAGTATGATTGCTTTGGCATCCTGTTCAGGAAAGTTGAAGCCATTATCTGAACAGTACATTAAAGCCGATCCGCAACCTTTGGAAGCGATCGGTGGACAGGTACCTGTTACTATCAGTGTCACTTATCCAAGTAAGTGGTTTAACAAGAATGCCGTAGTGACCGTTACGCCGGTGCTTCGGTATGAAACGGGTGAAACGTGGGGAACCGCCTATACCTATCAAGGTGAGAAAGTAAAGGCGAACAATCAAGTAATTGCCTACTCATCAGGAGGAAATGCAACACTTAAATCCTCATTCAAGTATAAACCCGAAATGAAAAAATCGGAATTGTACTTGACGTTTGACGCAAAAATCAAAAACAAGGCTGTGAAACTGCCCGACATCAAGATTGCCGACGGCGTGCTCGCTACTTCGGCATTGGCCGACGCCGGCAGCAACAGTCCGGCTATCGGCGCGGACAAGTTCCAGCGAATCATCAAGGAAGCCTACGATGCAAACATCCTCTTCCTGATCCAACAAGCTGAACTGCGCTCTAAAGAATTGAACAAGCAGGAAGTACAGGACTGGAAAGACCTTGTTGAAAACGCCAATGAAGCGCCCAATCAAAACGTAGCGGTCGAAATATCCGCTTACGCATCGCCCGACGGCGGCGTGAAATTGAACGACGCACTGGCAAGCAAACGCGAGGCCAATACAAACAAATACATTCAGAAAGAACTGAAAAAACGGAAAATTGATGTGCCGGTGGACGCACATTATACCGCTCAGGACTGGGAAGGATTCCAGGAATTGGTATCCAAATCCAACCTGCAGGACAAAGACCTTGTATTGCGCGTATTATCAATGTATAAGGATCCGGAAGAAAGAGAACGTGAAATCAAAAACATCTCGACTGTGTTCAAATCGCTGGCAGAAGAAATCCTTCCGCAACTGCGTCGCTCGCGCCTGATTGCCAATATCGAAATCATCGGTAAATCGGACGAAGAAATCAGCAAACTGGCACAAAGCGATCCGGGCGCACTCAGCATTGAAGAAATCCTGTATGCTGCTACGCTGACGGACAATGCGGCCGACAAAGAATCCATCTATAACAAAGCGGCTCAACTTTACAGCAGCGACTACCGTACATGGAATAATATTGGCGCACAACGTTTTGCAGCCGGCGACTACGCTAAAGCCGATGAACTGTTCAACAAAGCAAACAGCATTCAGAGCAATAGCGCATCGAACATCAACCTTGGATTGTTGTCTTTAATTAAAGGTGATAAAGACAAAGCGCAACAGTTGATTGGCGGTGCATCGGATGCTCCCGAACTGGGTGAAGCGCTTGGTGTACTCTACCTCTCGCAAGGCGAATATGCCAAAGCAGTCAGTTCGTTTGGCGCGACAAAGAGCAACAATGCCGCGCTGGCTCAACTCCTCTCAAAGGACTACAGCAAAGCGTCGCAAACATTGAATGCCATCACCAAAGCCGACGCTGTCACTGACTATCTGAAAGCGGTCGTAGCAGCCCGCACAAACGACACCAACGGCGTGATTAGCAACCTGAAAGCGGCTATCGCAAAGAAACCCGCCCTTGCCAAAGAAGCCGGCTTGGATCTGGAATTTGCTAAATATGCCGCTAACTCGGCATTTACAAGCCTGATAAAATAAGGTTAAGCATAAATAAAAATTTTACCGTCGAAGAAGGCATTCCCGTCTGTGGGAGTGCCTTCTTTATTATGAGTGGGAACTGCGTCCATTCAACGCCGAATGAACCCGAACGCGCCGTAAAATAATAAATCGCCGCGTTATGCGTTATATCAAAAAGCGGAATAAAATGACAATAAAAAAAGACCTTATCCTGTGGGCGGACGACGAAATAGATCTGTTGAAACCCCACATCCTTTTTCTTCAGGAGAAAGGTTATGAGATTGTGCCTGTTATCAGCGGTCAGGATGCGATTGACTGTTGCAGGGAACAGGTATTCGATATTATTTTTTTAGATGAAAACATGCCCGGACTGACGGGACTGGAAACGCTGTCGGCCATCAAGGAAATCAATCCGGCTGTACCGGTGGTAATGGTAACCAAAAGCGAAGAGGAAAGCATTATGAATCAGGCCATTGGAAATAAAATAGCCGACTACCTGATCAAACCGGTTAATCCCAATCAATTACTGCTTTCCATTAAGAAAAACCTGCATAAAAACGATATTATATCTACCACTACGACCGTCAATTATCAACAGGAATTTGGACGCATCGGGATGCAAATCAATGATTCACTGACGACAGACGACTGGATAGAAGTATATAAGAAACTCGTTTACTGGGAATTGGAACTGGAAGAAAATCAGGGAGAAATGCGCGACTTGCTGAATATGCAAAAACAGGAGGCAAACAATGTGTTCGGTAAATTTGTGAAAAAGAACTACCTCCAATGGATTCAGTCGCACGACCAGCGTCCGTTGATGAGTCCCGACCTGTTCAAAAAGAAAATCTTTCCCCTGTTGGATAACGACGAAAAAGTGTTCTTTATCCTCATTGACAATTTCCGTTTAGACCAGTGGCGGGTAGTGAAAAATCTGTTGTCTGATTATTTCACATTCGATGAAAGCCTGTACTACAGCATCTTACCTACGGCTACGCAATATGCACGGAATGCTATTTTTTCCGGACTGATGCCTGTTCAAATTGAGGAGCTATTTCCTGAACTGTGGGTGGACGAGGAAAGCGAAGAAGGTAAAAACATCAACGAGGAACCGCTGATACAAACGCAAATTGAGCGATTTCGTAAGAAATATACATTTTCCTATCATAAAATCTATGATTCCCAACACGGGGAAAAACTGCTTAACAGTCTTTCTTCGCTGTCGCACAATCATTTAAATGTCATTGTCATTAATTTTGTAGATATGCTCTCGCACGCCCGCACGGAAAGCAAAATGATACGCGAACTGGCGCAAAGCGAAGCGGCCTACAGAAGCCTGACACGATCGTGGTTTCAACATTCAACAACGCTGGCGCTGTTTAAGACGCTGGCCAGCAAAGGATACCGGGTTATAGTAACAACCGACCACGGTACCATCCGCGTGGACAACCCAATTAAGATGATCGGCGATAAAAATA
Organism: Tannerella sp.; assembly: GCA_031272155.1. GTDB lineage: Bacteria > Bacteroidota > Bacteroidia > Bacteroidales > Tannerellaceae > Tannerella. Next base: position 34,416 of record JAISUI010000078.1, read on the forward strand.
CGAATACGAACCTTCGTTACAAGGTGGGGAAAAACATGAGTTACGATTCAAAATACATCTTTGAAATCAAAGAACCTGTTAAAGCCGGCCTGCCCTCGCCAAATCTGAGTACGAAGTACATCTTCGCCACAAATGAGTCGTTTTTCGCCTATCCGAACAACTACAACTATTACGTGTCGTATTATCGGAATACCTTCCAGCATGGCGGTATTTCGCTCGAAGAAATGCTGATACCCTTTATATCCCTGCAACCCAAATAGATACGAAATGAAGCCTGTTGTAATTCCCAACTTGGACACCATTCGCGAGGCAGCCCGCAACTTTATTCGGGAGATGGGCGATTGTACCGTTTTTGCATTCTACGGCGATATGGGAGCCGGCAAAACTACATTTATAAAAGCCATTTGCGAAGAACTTGGCGTCGAAGACGTGATCAACAGTCCGACGTTTGCTATCGTGAACGAATATCGTAGCGCCAGGACCGGCGAATTGATATATCATTTTGATTTCTACCGCATTTCCGAACTTCGTGAAGCACAGGATATCGGTGCGGAAGATTATTTTTACAGCGGTGCGCTGTGTTTTATCGAATGGCCGGAGAAAATTGAAAATCTTCTTCCCGACGACACGCGCCGCATCGTCATAGCGGAACTGGCCGATGCTTCGCGCATAGTACAGGAAAAATAAACATTCACGGTAAAACGGTACACGGGTTCTTTAGGTGCACGGTAAAACGGTGCAGGGTACATGGTTGAATCGTTAAACTGTTGAATCGTTGAATTTTAAACGATTACACGATTAAACGGTAAAACGGTGCACGGTGGAACGGTACACGGTAACACGGTTGAATCGTTAAACTGTTGAATCGTTAAATTTTAAACGATTACACGCTTAAACGGTTAAACGCTTACACGGTTGAAGCACCGCCAGTTCCGTGTACCCTGCACCCTGCACCGTGCACCATTTTTTAATTGCTGAAATTCAGCCAAATACACCCCATTAATGTTATTTAACAAAAATATTTCCCAAAAAATTTGGCACATTCAAAAAATGATTCTTACATTTGCCCCGTGTTAGGTGCACGAAAAAAAAAATGGATGCACATAATAACGATTTGTTGTGAATAAAAATAGATAATCATAATAACGAAAAAAAGATAGTTATGACACAAATGGCTGAAATAGATCTCCGGCGCCGGTCGGG
>JAISUI010000035.1 GCA_031272155.1 Tannerella sp.
GTGATTTTTGCATCGGGAAAAGCCGGATTGCGCACTCTGTAGCCAAGCGCCTCGCTGACATCGTCGTCAAGATCGAAACAGCCCTGCTCATAGAGTTGCATAATGGCTGTAGAAGTAAATGTTTTTGAGATGGAGGCGATGCGAAACAAATCATCCTTGCCGATCTTTTGCCCTGTACGGATGTTTTTCAATCCACGCTCGCTACTGTAAATCACTTCGTTATCCTTGACCACGACCACTGCCAAGCCAACATAACGATAATTGTCCAAAACGGCATCCAATGCTTTGTCCGCCATTTCAAAACGTCCTGATTTGCTGCACGAAACGATTGCTATGCAACAAACAGCGAAACTAATAATACGTATTTTATTCATAAGCGATCTTATTAAAAACAGGCTCCAAAGATAGGTAAATAATCAGAAAACAAACTTATTGTTGTTAAAAAATTTGCGATTGTCGATTTTTTTTTTCATATTTGCCGCATGTTTTACGGGGAATATGTCGCATATCTTACAACAAAAGGGATGGCCATATCTGACATGGGATAGCAAAGAGTTATCCTGCCTTCTGGGGGAAGTCAGACACCGACAGGGACGCCTTGCCGGCAAGACGGATTTGTTGGGAAATGACCTGAAAAATGAAACATTACTTAACACACTTGTCACGGATATTGTAAAGTCTGCCGAATTGGAAGGCGAATATCCGGATGCAGACATGGTGCGTATTGCTGTGGCCAGTCGCCTGAAACTGAATATGAAGGAGCGGATGACCGTAGAACCGTCTATTGACCGTATCGCACAGGTGACTACCGATATATTGCTAAACTACCGGCAGCCCGTCACCGAACAGCGTATATTTAACTGGAAAAAACTGCTGAATGTTGCACCGGACCATCATGTCGGTTACCGGGATATTGCATGGCCGGAGTCTTTCTCACGCACGCACGACAGTCAATTTTATGTTCAGGATACCACGCTTATACCCAACGAGATGAAACGGTTTATCCAATGGTTCAATACAACTCACCCGACCGACCCTGTCATCAAAGCCGGCGTTACACACCTGCGATTCACATTTATCCATCCGTTTGAAGATAATAACGGACGGATAGCCCGAAACTTGACGGACTTGCTGCTGACACGCGCCGACAACTCGTCGCAGCGTTTATTCAGTTTATCTTCACAGATTTGCAAACAAAAAGACATGTATTATCACGTCTTGCAATTAACCCGGAAAGGAAGCCTCGACATTACGGACTGGCTACGATGGTTCCTGTCCTGTTTCGGTGCATCGCTGATAGAAGCGGAAAATCAACTGACCCACATCCTGGAAAAATCGAAATTCTGGGAAAAATATCGCCTTATCCGCCTGAACGAACGGCAAGTCAAGATGATAAACATGTTATGGGACGGCATGGATGGCAAAATCACATCTTCCATGTGGGCAAATATGAATATCTGTTCGCCGGACACAGCCCTGCGCGATATTCAGGACTTAATCAATAAAAAAATCCTGTATAAGAAAGACAGTGGCGGCCGCAGTACGGCATACGCGCTTAATTGAACGAAGCATTTCATTCTTTGTCTGTCGCCACTTGCAGCCTCATTCGTTCCCACAGCCATTGCGGGATGAATCGCCAGATGATGACGAGTAAAGCATAGCGCCAGTCAATGATCGTTGCCCGTTTGCGATGTTTCAACGCCTGAACAATCAGCGCAGCCACACGATTAGGCTGCATCAGCATCGGATATTTTTTATCGCTGTTTAAAAGAGCCGTGTCCACAAATCCGGGACGAATATCGGTTAACTGGATATTTCGTTTTTCGACCCGTATCAACTGCGCCAAAGCGTCCATGTAAGTGTTCTGGAAACGTTTTGTTGCCGAATAAGCCGGCGCTGAAGCCATACCTTTCGTGCCCGCAACAGAACTTATAACTGCCAGATGACCTGCATTTTGCGTCTTAAAATACCGATAGGCTGCTGTCACCATACGGATAAAACCGTTTACGTTAGTTTCAGCCGTCTCCAATTCAATATCCGGATGCAGATTTCTGTTTTCTTTCCCCGTACCGGCAGAGAGCAGAAACAAATCCATCCCCTCCATGCGGGTAATCAATTGCATTAATTGCAACGGCGCATCTTCCTGCGTCACATCCATAACCTGCACATACACGCGGTCGGGACAAGTCGCCCGAAATGTTTCCAGCGCATTTTCCCGTCGCCCGGCAATGCCAACTATCCAGCCTTCTTCCAGCATTTTTTTTGCAACCGCCTGACCAATGCCAGACGTAGCCCCGATGATTATCGCCCGTTTCATAATACAATAATTTATATTTTAGCAAATTAGATGAAAAATCTATCAAATTTCCGAAGCAAATATAAGTATAAAATTCCGGATTAACAAGTTTTGGGGAAATAATCTTTCCGAAAATTACAAAATTGCAAGACCTCCCTCTAAAAATGATTCGATTCTTTCAAAAAATGCGTACCTTTGCAGCGTTATTAATTATAGAACCTTCAAAAAATAAAATAATATGGCATTACAATGTGGCATAGTCGGTTTGCCAAACGTAGGTAAATCAACTCTTTTTAACTGCCTGTCCAATGCGAAAGCGCAGGCGGCCAATTTCCCGTTTTGCACGATTGAGCCAAATGTAGGTGTGATTACTGTTCCCGACGAACGATTGAATAAATTAGCCGAACTTGTTCATCCTGAAAAGATTGTGCCAACAACGGTTGAAATTGTTGATATCGCCGGATTGGTCAAAGGCGCCAGTCAAGGCGAAGGGTTAGGCAACAAATTCCTCGCCAACATCCGTGAAACGGATGCTATCCTGCATGTCCTGCGCTGTTTCGACGATGAAAACGTGACGCATGTGGACGGCTCGGTCAATCCGGTGCGCGACAAGGAAATCATAGATTACGAACTGCAATTGAAAGACCTTGAAACGGTCGAAGCGCGTATTGGTAAAGTGCAAAAACAGGCGCAAACCGGCGGCGACAAACAAGCTAAAATCATTCTTGATGTCCTGTTGCGCTATAAAACCGCTCTTGAGCAGGGCAAGCCGGCGCGGACGGTCGGTTTTGACACAAAAGACGAGGAAAAAGCCGCGCACGACCTTTTTCTCCTAACTAACAAACCGGTGTTGTATGTTTGCAATGTGGACGAAACCTCAGCTGTATCCGGCAATCCATACGTCGAAAGCGTCCGCGAAGCCATCCGCGAGGAAGGATCTGATTTGCTGATTGTTGCAGCCAAAATTGAATCCGAAATCGCTGAGTTCGATACGTATGAGGAACGCGAACTGTTCCTGGGCGAACTTGGACTGCAGGAATCCGGCGTGAACCGTCTGATAAAAGCCGCCTATAAATTATTAAATCTGGAGACTTTCCTGACGGCAGGCCCACAGGAAGTCCGCGCATGGACCTATCGCAAAGGCAGTAAGGCGCCACAATGCGCCGGCGTGATTCACACTGATTTTGAAAAAGGATTTATCCGCGCCGAAGTAATCAAATACGATGACTATGTCCGACTCGGTTCCGAAAACGCCTGCAAAGAAGCGGGCAAGATGAACATCGAAGGCAAAGAATATGTGGTGCAGGACGGTGATATTATGCACTTCCGGTTTAATGTATGATATTATCCTATAAAATCAGGAAATTCATTTTACAGCGGCACATATTCAATTTTGTTTGATAACAAGACAATGAAGCGATATTTTAATTAACGGCAATATTTTGTTGCATATTCAAAATAATTCAATATATTTGCGACTGTTTACAAACAAAAAAACGAATGTTATGTTATCAAAAAAAGTAGAAGAAATTTTAGTTGAACAGATTGAGAAAGAAGGTTTTTCATCCAATCTTTATTTGGCGATGGCCTCATGGGCGGAAACCGAAGGATATCCGGGCATTGCCAACTGGTTTTATGCACAGGCAGAAGAAGAACACGGCCACATGCTGAAGTTGGTACATTACATCATTGACCGTGGTGGCAAAGCGTATGTCCCTGCTTTCAAAAAACCGCCGATAGCATGGAAAAGCGTAACGGATGCGTTCCAACAGACGCTTGCCCACGAACAAACCATTAGCAAAAGTATTAATGACATCGTTGGCGTATGTCTTGGTGAAAAAGATTATGCCACCTATCAGTGGATGCAATGGTATGTCAATGAGCAGATTGAAGAAGAATCCAGTGTAAAAGCTATCCTTGACAGATTGAAATTATTGGGCGACGGCTCGTTGTATAATTTTGATAAGGATATTATGCTTATGCGTTCAAGTAAATAATGAAGAAACTGTATTCATGTATGAAGGCGGGCTGTCAGGCTCGCCTTTTTGTTTCATTATTCGGATTAAACAGGATTCATTGATGAAATACGCCTATCTGTTTGTCTTTTGCGCAATGAGTGTAACTCTTGTTGCACAGCAGGATTCAGTAATTCCTTTTGAAGACGCCTACAAGCGGACGTATGTTAATACCCGCACCGACGGCAGCCGTCCGGTGATCGACGGGCGGTTGGACGACGATTTCTGGCAAACGCAGGGCATCTGGACAGAACGGTTCGTGCAGGTTTCGCCGTTCGAGCGGCAACCGTCGGAGTCGCCCACCCGCGCCAAACTGCTCTACGACGACAAATATATCTACGTCGGCATCTGGTGTAAGGACAATCATCCCGAAAAGACTATCCGTTTCATCGGCAACCGCGACGACAATAATGTGGGCGACCT
>JAISUI010000004.1 GCA_031272155.1 Tannerella sp.
TTCAACGCGCCTGAACCGAGCACTAATACCTTTTTTATGTCTTGCCTTTCCTTCATCACGGAACCTGTTTTCTTTTTTTGGCGACAAAGGTAAGAATTTATTGAGAAATGGCAATGGAAGTTTGAGCGCTTCGCCGGTAATTTGCGACATTTTCCTTCTTCCACCATTTTTTTGCCCGAATTTTTCAGTTGAAATTTTGGCGATGCAAAAATAATACGTATATTTGCGCCAACAAACCGGTATTATACCACTTGGTATTATACCATTTAGTAGAAAATATAATTAACTGTATTACAATATGTTAAATAAGGAAAAATCGCCGTTTTTGTTTGGTAAAACGGTATCGGGGAACGAGTTTTTGAACCGCGAAAAGGACATCGAACACCTCTGGCTGAATATGCGTAGTGGTATCAATACGGTGCTTATTTCGCCGCGTCGGTGGGGTAAGTCGTCGCTTGTGGAACAGACGGCGACGCTTAAGAGCGACGAGAAGAAGGTGAAGTGGTGCTTCATTGATATGTTCTCAATCCGCAGCGAGGCAGAGTTTTACGAACGCTTCAGCCGCGAACTGCTAAAAGCGACATCGTCGAAATGGCAGGGCTGGGTGGCGAACGCCGGAAAGTACCTCAAACGGATTGTGCCGCACATCAACATCGGCTCGCAACCGATGGAAGATTTCAGCATCAGTTTTGAGTGGGAAGAATTAGAACGGCACAGGGACGAGATTCTGAATTTGCCGGAAAATATCGCCTGCAATCAGGGTATTCAGTTGATTGTCTGTATGGACGAATTTCAGAACATCCACACTTTCAAAGAGGCGGAGGCATTCGAGAAGATGCTACGCTCGCACTGGCAGCATCATAAACACGTAAGTTACTGTTTATATGGCAGTAAGCGTTCTATTATGACCGATATCTTCAACCGTAAGAACCGCGCTTTCTACCGTTTCGGCGACCTGATAATGCTCGATAAGATAGACACCGAGCATTGGCAACCGTATATCACAGAGCATTTTACGCAGACAGGTAAAGCAATTGACGACGCTCTGACGTCGAAGATTATAACTCTTATGCAGCGACATCCGTTCTATATTCAGCAATTGTCGCATTACGTCTGGGAACTGACCGATACGGAAGCGGACGAAGCAACTTTATTGCAGGCTATAAAGAGGATGCTCGACGTCAACAACGCCCTCTACAAGCAGGAAGTGGAGGAACTGAACAACACGCAGGTTAATCTGCTCAAAGCAATTCTGAACGGCGAGGCGCAAATGACCTCAGTCGAGACCATGCGCAAATACAGCATCGGTACACCTCAAAACGTCATCAAGAACCTCCGAGCGCTTGAAAAAGAGGATATTATAGAGAAGCAAGGAAAGAAGTACGCACTCCTCGACCCTGCTTTTGCGCTGTGGTTTAAAACCTACTACATGGAAAAGCCGCTAACGATATAAACGCGGAACCTGTTTTCAAATTAAGGTTTTATCTTATATCGAACTAATTGCGCTTCATCTTCTACCGACGTCCGGGCTGTGCAGTACATAAATTCTTCGTTGCTGTCCACACTTACAGCATATACATAACGATCCAAAAGATAACTTTTTACAAAATTGCCATCGAAATCGAACTTGAATATCTCCACCGTTTCAGGAAACGTGGGCGGCTTCGTCCAGTCCATCACTTCGCCATTGACACCCTCGTAAATGATGTATATGCCTGATTTAGAGATGGTATAGTTGCTGTATGACTTATATTCTTTGTCTTTATCGAACAGAATGATACTCAGCCCTTGGTTGAGCTGCTCTATATAATTGCAGTCATAATGATCTGGACCACTGATAGTTTTTACGATTTGAAGCGAATCGTTGTAAATGTCAATCTTATCCATACGCTTGTCCATTAGCCATAACTGCTTGGTGTTCGGATTGAAAAAGGGCAAACCGCCATTGACCGAGCCTACTATATATTTGTACTTTCGCGGATCAAGTCCCTCTTCCGTCTTTGTTCGATCATAATCCATCGTGTGGCGGATAAATACCGGCACACCGTTATTGTACTGTGTGCTGTTCAGATACCAGCAGTTGTACCCTATATAATGTCCGTCGTCGGTGATTGTAATGTCCTCACTTTGAAACAAATTGATGTCATAATTAAACTTCTTTGTTATTTTCAGACGATTAGCCGCAACAGAGGCAGGCAAATCAATGATGCTGTAAGAATAAGTTCTTGTATCGCAGATAATTATACTGGTATCCGAAGCGGAATAAATTAACACATTCGTTGACAGGAAATCTTCCGGACCCTGACCCTTTGGAGCAAACTCGCTAAGCCGTTTCATGCTGTTCAGCGAGTACAGTTCCAGTCCATATTCACACTGATACGAGTTGTTGACAACCACCAGCGTATCGTACATCACATAAAACTTCACGGGCGCAAGCAAGTCGGCAAACTCAATCACCTCCGGCTCAGTAAGTTTGACCTCATTTTTCATCACAGCGCTTTCGCGGTCAAAGGTTACTAATCCGGGACTGTCTCCGCTCTTTTCCGCAGAGCAGGCGATAAATGCCAATAAAACACTTAAAATCAATGCGTTCTTTTTCATTACAGCAATAAAATATAGAAATATACAAACAAAAGTACGGCAAATTTATGAAATCAGCAATTTTGGGGCGCTTTTTTTACTTTGCAATCATAAAATGAAGGCGGTTTTGGAGGTTGACCTCTGCAGCGCCATCGTCAATGTTTAAGAAGACTAAATCGCCATTCCACCTGTTTTCGCCATGAATCTTTGGCCGGTTATGAATAGATTTGTACCTTTGCCGCGTCTAAAGTTCCGGAATATCCGGAAGGGAAATAAGTTAAATTGGTGGAACAGGAAAACAACATACTACCCAAGCTAAACGAGCTGACAAGCCGTTACGAAGAGATCTCGACGCTGATAACCGACCCTTCGGTCATCGCCGACCGGAAGCGTTATGTCCGGCTGACGAAAGAATACAAAGAGATGGGCGA